>JBBQZM010000033.1:0-24105 GCA_038207685.1 Burkholderiales bacterium | reverse complement strand
GCCGCCGGCAGGCTGGCCCGGCAGACGCCGTGGAAGCCGTCGCAGCCGGCGATGACGTCGGCCTGCAGCTCTTGGCGTACGCCACCCTGGCGCCAGCTGACGCTGGGTGTGTCGGTGTCGAAGTCGTGCACCGCGACCTCGTCGGCCTCGTAGACGGTGCTCAGGCCGGCGGCGGCGCGGGCGTCCATCAGGTCGCGTGTCACCTCGGTCTGGCCGTAGACCATCACCCGCTTGCCGGTCAGGCCCAGCAGGTCGATGCGGTGGCGCTGGCCGCCGAAACACAGCTCCACGCCGTCGTGCGGCAAGCCCTCGGCATGCATGCGGGCACCAACACCGGCCTGCTCAAGCAGGTCCACCGTGGTCTGCTCCAGCACGCCGGCGCGGATGCGGCCCAGCACGTAGTCGCCGCTGCGCTGCTCGACCACCACATTGGCAATGCCGCTGCAGGCCAGCAGCTGGCCGAGCAGCAGGCCTGAGGGGCCGGCGCCGATGATGGCAACCTGGGTCTTCATGAAGGCTTGTCTCCGGGCGCGGGTTGTTCGAGGGTGCCAAAGCTTAGTCCGCAGCGGTGCCCGCTTCAAGGCACGCTAACGCCTATCGCCTGTCGGGCCAGCCCCGCAACCGGGCCCTCCCCCGTCTGGTCCAGATGCTCCAGGTGCCCCAGGCGCTGGGCACCACAGCAACCCAGCTCAACCGCGTCTGCTGGCAGGTGCTGATCCATTTGCGGGCACGGCGCCCGCGCCTGGGTTCGTGACCCAGATCACGCTGGCGCGCCCGCCGCTGCCGCCGCGAGGCCGAAAACCGATCGGATCGGCTGATTCAGCCCTGGCGGGTTCAAGTTCTATTGCCGCGCTGCCGAAAGCAGGGCTCATGCAGGTCACGGCTTCCGCCACCGACCTCGCCCTGACGCCCCAACGCCCCCACGCCATGTCGCAGACGGTCAACACCGAAGCTTTGCAGTTAGGCATGTTCATTCACCTCGATCTGGGGTGGTGGGCGCATCCCTTTGCGCTGTCGAGCTTCTTGCTCACCAGCGCCGATCAGATCGAGACGATCCGCGGCCTGGGCTTGCGCCGTTTGCGCTGGAGCCCGGAAAAGAGCCGCCTGGCCGCGCCGCCGCCACCCGAACCGGCCGCAGAGATGCCGCCGGCGCCCGCTGAGCCAGCCACCGAGCCGTCCGCTGCGACGGCTGCCGGTGATCTTGAAACGGCGGCGCCCGCCACCCAGGCGGTCCAGGCCAGCCAGCCTGGGCGGACGATCGCGGCAGGGCTGAAGGCGCAGGCCGCCCACGGTCGGCCCGAGCAGCGGCCGGTCGAGCCGCGAGCGCAGGCGCAGAGCAGCCCGCAGGAACGCGATCGGGCGGCGCTGGCCCACCAGCACGCGGCGCGTCAACTCTGCGAGCAACAGTACGGCGAAGCTGGACAGGCCTGGCAGGCTGCGCAATGCCTGGTGCCACAGGCCCCGGTGCAGGCGCGCGAAACCACCGAGGCGCTGACCCGCGCCCTGCTGGACAAGATGATGGTCGACGACGAGATGTGCGTGCGTGTGCTCGGCGACGTTGGCGTCGACCGCACCGCCGTGCATGCGTTGAATGTGGCGGTGATCTCGCTGCTGATGGGCCGGGTGTTCGGCTTTGCCGACGCCGAGATGATCGACCTCGGCGTCGGCGCACTGATGCACGATGTGGGCAAGATCGACTTGCCGGCGCGGCTACAGCATGTCGATGCGCAAGGGAACCCGGCGGAACTGGTTGCCTACCGCGAGCATGTGGCGCTGGGCTTGGTGCACGGCCGCCGCATGGGCCTGAGCGAGGGCGCCTTGACGGTGCTGGCCCAGCACCATGAGATGGCCGACGGCAGCGGTTTCCCGGCCCGGCTGACACAGGACCGCATGGCCATAGGTGCGCGCATCGTCGCCCTGGTCAACCGCTACGACAAGCTCTGCAACCCGCCGCAGCTGGCGCTGGCGATGACGCCGCATGAGGCCTTGTCGATGATCTTCGCGCAGAGCCGCAACAAGTTCGACGCCACCATGCTCAATGCCTTCATCCGCATGATGGGCGTGTACCCGCCGGGCTCGCTGGTGCAGCTCACCGACGACCGCTATGCCGCGGTGGTGAGTTGCAACTCCTCACGCCCGCTCAAGCCGCGGGTGCTGGTCTGCGATACCCGCGTGCCGGTGGATCATGCGCTGCTGCTGAACCTGGACATGGAGGCCGACCTCGGCATCCGCCGCAGCCTCAAGCCCACCCAGTTGCCGGCCGCCGCACGCGACTACCTGTCGCCGCGCCAGCGCATGGTGTATTTCTTCGAGCCGGTGCCTGTGGCCACGGCGCGATCCTCGGAAAGCCTCGCAGCGTGACCACCTGTCCGCCCACCGAAGCCCTGACCGCCTGGCGCGCGCTGCTGGCCGCGCTGGGTGAGCCCGCCTGGCTGGTGTGCGGGCGCAGCCTGGTCTTGCTGGCGATCAATGGCGAGGCGGTGGCGCTGCTGGGACGGCCGGAGGCTGAATTGCTCGGCGAGCCCGCCGAAGCCTTGATCGCCAACCTCGAAGACCTCGCGTTCTGGGACGCAGTGCGCCAGGCGCCGGTCAGCGATGGATCGGCCACGCTGCATTCGAACACCACGCTGTGCGATGGTGCCGGCCGGCTGCTGCAGGTCAGCCGCCGCATCCGCGCACTGGGGGCGGCTGGCGGCGGCCAGGGCGATGCGGCCCCGCCCTGGCTGGTGGTGGTGCAAGACCGCAGCGCAGCGCAGCGTGAACTCGACCACCGCGAGCAGCAGGTGTGCGAGCTGCAGGCGACGCTGGAGTCCACCACCGACGGCATCCTGGTGACTGATCTGGCAGGCCGCATCCGCGCCTTCAACAAGCGTTTCGCCAGCATCTGGGGGTTGCCCGAGACGCTGCTGGCCGAGCGCCAGGACGATGCAGTGTTCGACTGGATGCGCCGCAGCGTGGTCGATGCCAAGGCCTACAGCCGCCGGCTGGCGCAGCTGACCGACCTGACGCAGTTGCCCGCCAGCGAGCGCATCACCCTGCAGAGCGGGCAGGTGATCGAACGCAGCTGCCAGCCACAGCTCTGGCGCGGCCAGCCCTGCGGGCAGGTCTGGGCTTTCCGCGACCTCACCGAACTGGTGCAGGCCGGCCGCCGCATCGAGTCGCTGGCCCGCACCGATGCCTTGACCGGGCTGTTCAACCGCAGCCAGATGGGCCAGGCACTGACCGATGCGCTGCGCCAGGCCCGGCGCAGCGGCAGCGCGCTGGCCGTGCTGCTGCTCGACCTGGACCGCTTCAAGCAGATCAATGACAGCCTGGGCCAGCACATCGGCGACCGTGTGCTGCTCGACTGCGCCGACCGCCTGAAGGCCTGCCTGCGCCAGGGTGATGTGGTGGCCCGCGTCGGCGGCGACCAGTTTGCGCTGCTCGTGCACGAGGCCGACAGCCGCGGCGCCGAAGCCGCCGCGCAGCGGGTGATCGATGCCGTGTCGGCGCCCAGCGCAGTGGACGGCATGCAGTTCACGCTGACCTGCAGCGTGGGTGTGGCCGAGTTCCCGGCCGACGGCCATGATGCCGAGACCTTGCTGCGCCATGCCGAGTCGGCCATGCAGCGTGCCAAGCAGGGCGGACGCAGTTGCTTCCGTTTCCACCAGGCGCATCATGATGCCGACATGCGTGCGCGCATGCGCCTGGACCATGCGATGCGCCAGGCGCTGGCCAGCCAGCGATTCCGCCTGCACTACCAGCCGCAGATCGACCTCAAGACCGGCAACGTGGTCGGCGCCGAGGCGCTGATCCGTTGGCGCGACCCCGAACTCGGCGAAATTTCACCGGCGCAGTTCATTCCAGTGGCCGAAGAGACCGGCTTCATCATCGCCATCGGCGACTGGGTGCTCGAGCAGGCGGTGCACCAGGCCGCGCGCTGGCGCGACAGCGGGCTGACGGTGCCGGTGTCGGTCAACGTCTCGGCGCTGCAGTTTCAGCAGGCCGACTTTGCCGAGCGCGTGGCGGCGGTGCTGCAGCAGCACCAGCTTGCCGGCGAGTTGCTGGAACTGGAGCTGACCGAATCGATCCTGGTGCACGAAGTCGACGAAGCCCTCGCCCGGCTGGACCGTCTGTCGGGGCAGGGCGTGCGGCTGGCCATCGATGACTTCGGCACCGGTTATTCCAGCCTGGCCTACCTGCGGCGCTTTCCGATCGACCGCCTGAAGATCGACCGCAGCTTTGTCATGCGCGTGCCCGCCGATGAGAGCGACGCCGCCATCGTGCGGGCCATCGTGCAGATGGCCCAGGCGCTGTCGATCAAGGTCATCGCCGAAGGCGTGGAGACCGAGGTGCAGCGCCGCTTCCTGCTGGACTTGGGATGTGACGAGTTCCAGGGCTTTTTGTATGCGCCGGCGCTCGATGCGGCCAGCTTCGAGGCCCGTGTGCGTCCGCTGCTCGAGCGCCAGCGGCCGAGCCACCTGCGCCTGGTGCGCGCTTGAGCCTGTGGCAGGCTGCTGCCCGCCGCCGGCCGGCACGGTGCGGTGCACAATCAGGGCCTCCTCAGCCAACGAGGCTAGACGACCAGATGATCTACAAGTTCAAGAGCAAGGTCAGCGGCGACATCATCATGATGCAGCCCACCGGCGATGCGCTGCTGCGCGCCATCGGGCGCGAGCCCTCGGCCCAGGGCATCATCGAGCCGGCAGCCATGGCCGCCGCAATGCTGGCCATCGAGGCAGCGGCGCTGGCCGACGAAGCGGCGCGCGCCGAAGCCGAACAGGCTGCGGCGGTCCAGGGCGAGCGCCTGGCGCCGCGCGACGCAGTGGCGCTGCGCCAGCGTCTGTGGCCGATGGTCGACATGCTCAAACGAGCCGCGGCTGCCGATGAACCGGTAGTCTGGGGTGTCTAGTAGTCCGTTGCGCCAAACCAGCTACATGAAATCGCGCCTTCATCCGCCATGCGTTGTGGCAAATCCGCGCCATAGCTATGGCTATGGCTGTGGTTTGCGCCTAGCCTGACGAACGAATGCATCGATTTCATTTGTAACTTCATTGGCGAAACGAACTACTAGCCCAGGTTGAAGGAAGTCTTGTCATGAAGATGTGGAGCGACGCCTGGGCCAACGGCGACGCCATTCCCGAGCGTTATGCCGCCGGTCGGCTGACCGACGACGGTGTGGGTTTTTCCAGCAACCTGAGCCCGCCGCTGGCCTGGAGTGATCTGCCGGCCGGCACCCGCTCGCTGGCCCTGGTCTGCCATGACTTCGATGTGCCCAGCAGCGTGGCGGATGTCAACCGGCCCGGCCGCGAAGTGCCGGCCGATCTGCCGCGGGTGGATTTCTTCCACTGGCTGCTGATCGATCTGCCGCCCGACGTTCATCAACTTGCCGAGGGCGCCTGGAGCCAGGGCTTCACGCCCCGCGGCAAGTCGGGGCCGGGTACGGCCGGCGCCGCCCGCCAGGGCTTGAACGATTACACCCGCTGGTTTGCCGCCGATGCGCAACTGGCTGGCCAGTACTTTGGCTACGACGGGCCGTTTCCGCCCTTCAATGACTCGCTGGTGCACCACTATGTGTTCACGCTCTATGCGCTCGATCAAGCGCGTCTGGCGGTAGACGGGGCGTTCGCCGGGGTCCGACTGCGGGAGGTGCTGGCCGGCCATGTGCTGGGCGCGGCCACACTGTCGGGCACCTACACCTTGAATCGCCGCCTGCGCGGCGGTGTCTGAGCGGGCGTGGGCGCCGTTGCCGCGCGATGATCGCCACCCGCATCGTCGCCATCCGCCATGGCGAGACCGACTGGAATGCCCAGTCACGGCTGCAGGGTCAGCTCAACATCCCGCTCAATGCGATGGGCCTCCACCAAGCCAGCACGCTGGCCGAAGCGCTGCGCGACGAGGACCTGGCGGTGGTCTACAGCAGCGACCTGGGCCGCGCCTGGCATACCGCCAGCGCGCTGGCCGCGCCGCTGGGCTTGCCGCTGCAGCCCGACACCGGCCTGCGCGAGCGCTGCTTTGGCGTGTTCGAAGGCTGTACCTATGCCGAGATCGAGTCGCGCTGGCCTGATCAGGCGCAGCGCTGGCGCCGGCGCGAGATCGACTTTGCGCCCGTTGGGGCGGAGAGCCTGCGCCTGTTCCAGCAACGCTGCGTGGCCACGATCGACCGCTTGGCCGCTGCGCATGTCGGCCAGGCGATCGCGGTGGTCTGCCACGGCGGCGTGCTCGACAGCCTGTACCGGGCGGCCACCGGCCAGGCGCTGGACGCGCCGCGCACCTGGCAGCTTGGCAACGCGGTGATCAACCGGCTGCTGCACACGCCCCAGGGCCTGAGGCTGGTGGGCTGGAACGATGCGGGCCATCTCGATAGGCAGGCGCGCGACGAATTGGCCACTTGAGCGTGGCGGGCACAGCGCGTGGCTTTTTGCGCGGAAGACACAAATTGTTACGTTGCTTGGGCTTCGTTTGCTTCACTGGCGGCCGATTACCCGGTAGACGAGGTTTTCAATGTGCCGCACAACTCCCCCCCCAATCCCAATCCCCAGCCCCAGCCCCAGCCCCAGCCGCCTGAGCCTGCGGCGCGGCTTCACGCTGATCGAATTGCTCATCACCATGGCCGTGCTGGCTGTGGTCACAGCGGTAGCTTTGCCATCGTTGACCGAGTTCTTGGCCAACAACCAGCTGGCCGCCACCAAGTCGTCGTTTGCCGGTGCGGTGGCGCTGGCCCGCACCGAGGCCGCCAAGCGTGGCCGCATGGTGGTCGTGCAGGCGCTGGGCAGCGGGCCGACGGGCAATGAATATGCCAATGGCTGGGAGGTCGTGGCCGATGACGACGGCAACGGCGTCGCCAGCAGCAGCGAAACCCGGATCCGGCGCGAGGTGCTGAGCCTGGACAAGATTCGCCTGGGCGGCACGGCCAGCCTCAGTTTTCGCGCCAGCGGTGCGCTGAACGGCAGCAGCGTCGAGGTTTTCACCCTTTGCCGACTGGCCGCCACCGGCGCCCGCGGCTACACCATCACCGTGACGCCCAGTGGCGCCACCGATGTGGCCGCCGTCACCAATTGCACCGGCTGAGATCGATGGCCCGCCCCAACTTCCCAAGCCCTCGCCGCCGCGGCATTGCGCTGATGGAGGCCCTGATCGCCGTGCTGCTGTTGTCCATGGGTGCGCTGGCCTATGCGGCGCTGCAGATGAAGGGCTTGTCGGCCAACAGCGGCGCGCTCTGGCGCAGCAAGGCCACCTTGTTGACCTACGACATGGCCGATCGCTTGCGGGCCAACCGCAGCGGCACAGTGGCTGGCAGCTACAACAGCCTGACGACGCCGCAGACCGTGACCGATTGCGGCACCACGGCCGATTGCTCGCCGGCCCGCATGGCCCAGTTGGACTATGGCCAGTGGAGCACCACGCTGGGCAGCGAACTGCCGGTTGGCAGCGGCGTGGTCTGCATAGACGCCACGCCAGACGACGGCACGGCCGCCGCGCCAGGCTGCGACGGCGCCGGCAACATGCTTGCAGTGAAGGTCTTCTGGACCGTGCGCGGCAAGCCGTCGCGCGTTTTCATGGCGATCCGACCATGAGCGCAGCAGCCCTGTACACCACCCGCATGGTGCCGGCCAGCCGTCCTGCCGGGCTCGGCGCGGGTGTGGCGAGCCGACCGCACGCCGCGCGCGGCATGACCCTGGTGGAGTTGATGGTCGGCCTGGCCATCGGCCTGTTCCTGATTGCGGTGATGGGCACTGTCTACCTGGGCAGCCGCAGCACTTTCGTGGCCCAGGAGTCACTCTCACGTCTGCAAGAAAACGGGCGCTTTGCGCTCGACACGATCGGCAACGATCTGCGCATGTCGGGCTTTCGCGGCTGCATGGCGATTGCCAATACTGGCGACCGCAGCAACCCGGTGGCCATCAGCGCGGTGGACAACACGCTGAGCACCCCCACGGCCTTGCTCTACAACTTCGGCGATCCGATCTGGGGTTCGCGCAACAACGGCGGCGGCTGGTCGCCTGCGCTTACCGCGCCGGCCAACGGCCTGGGTGCCCTGGCTGCCGGCGACGTGCTGGTGGTGCGCCGGCCGGCCGGCGTGGCCTGGGCATTGGTGGCCGAGATGGCCACCAACGCTGCGCCACTGACCATCACCCCCACCGCCAATTTCGCGCGCGGCGATCTGCTGATGGTGGCCGATTGTGCCGGCTCCTCGATGCTGCAGGCCAGCAATGCCGCGCCCGGCACAGCGGGCCGCATCGAGCACCAGGCGGGCACGGCCGGCATCTCGCCCGGCCTGGCCAGCAGCACACTCAGCCGCCTGTATTCGAATGACGCCCGCGTCTGGCGCATGCAGACGCTGATCTACTACCTGGCCAACAGCCAGCGCAAGACCGGCGAGACGGCCCTGTGGGTCTATGTCAGCCCCACCTACGACGGCCAGGCCCAGACCACCGAGCTGGTCAGCGGCGTCGAGCGCATGGCCGTGACCTACGGCGTGGACAACGACGGCCTGGACAGCGCCGGCAGCCTGTCATCCAACCGCTTCGTGCGGGCCGACGCAGTGGCCAACTGGAGCCAGGTGCTGAGCGCGCGCATCGAACTGCTGCTGGCCGGCGGCGGCGCCGGCGAAACCCGGACCACCGCGGTGCAGACGGTGGTCTTCGATGGTCAGACCATCACCCCCACCGACCGCAAGCTGCGCACGGTGATGTCGATGCTGGCGTCCTTGCGCAACTCGGCGCCCTAGTCATGAGACCCACCCTGAAGCGGCTTGCCACCAATGCCCCCCAGCAGCGCCGGCGATCGTGCCAGAGTGCGGTCGGCGCCGTCAGGGCTGCTCGCCGTCGCCACGCCGCACAGCGGCCGGCGCGCGGCTTCTCGCTGATCGCCATCCTGCTGATGATGGTGGCCCTGTCGTTGCTGGCGCTGGCGTCAATGAGCAGCAGCATCATGCAGGAGCGCATGGTCAGCAATGCGCGAGACCGGCAGGTAGCGCTGCAGGCAGCCGAGGCCGCGATCCGCGATGCCGAGGTCGATATCGAGAACAACCCCAATTCCTCGGTGGGTTTCACCACCACCTGCACCAACGGCCTGTGCATACCGCCGTCAGACACGGCCACCAATCCGCAGTCAGCGCCCTGGTGGCAGACCATCAACTGGGCCGACACCCGGATCTATGGCGTTGTCACCGGCGCGCCCCCGCTGCTTGGCCCTGACAACCAGGCGCTGGCCACACAACCGCGTTACTTCATCGAGAACCTGCCCGTGCTGCCGCCTGGCGTGGGTGACAGCGCCGGCATCGGCGGCGGCTGGAACAGTTCCCCAGCGCCTCGCGCCCGCGCCTACCGCATCACGGTGCGGGCCTCGGGCATTCGCACGACCACGGTCGTGATGCTTCAATCGATTTATGTCAAGCTATGAAAAACGCCTTGCTCAAAGCGGCGCTGCTCAGCGCCATCCTGCTGGCTCTGCACAGCCCTGCGGTTCAGGCGCAGACCCTGAACTTCGCCCAGTCACCGTTGTTCCTGGGCAGCAGCGTCAATCCCAATGTGCTGGTCATCTACGACAACTCGCAGTCGATGGACGGCACCATGGCCGGCAAGCTGATACCGGGTGATGACCCCAGCACCCGCGGCAACATCGCGCGGGCGGTGCTGCGCAGCACCATCACCACTTACCGCAATGCGTTTCAGTGGGGGTTGGCCAGCTTCAACCTGAAGAACAAGAGCGTCTACACCACCTACGCCTACTACTTTGGCGGCAACGGCGAGGTGGTCTATACCAATGACTGCGTGAACGGCATCTCGGTCAGCAATGGCGGCCTGCGCTGCATTGCCAACCCCCAGACCGGCAACGGCAGCCAGTTCATCACCTACCGCTACACCGGTGATGACCCGGCGATCAACGACGTGCTGTATGCCGGTGACTTTGGCACCCAGCTGTACGGCATCGGTGTCAACAACAGCACCAAGTACGCCGTCTACGGCAGCCATGGCGCGGGCACCAACTGGACCGCCGGCGAGTTCTCCAGCGGCAAGGGCACCTGGACATTCACCCCCACCGACGCCGGCTACCTGCCGAACACGCCGCCCAACAACCGCATGTTCTGGTTGCGCCGCGCCTGGGGCTACTATGGCGACATCCAAGGTGATGGTGTCATCAACCGCGGCGTGCAGGCGGATTCAACCACCCACTACAACACGCTGATGGCGCTGCTGGCCCCCGAAACCGGCAACAACAGCACCACCGAGCTGAAAAACGCCGCGGTCTTCACCCCGCTGGCCGGCACGCTGGGCACCGCCTGGAACTACTTCAAGGACAACATCAGCAGCGCGCGCTCGCCGATTGTCGAGAGCTGCCAGAAGAACTTCGTGCTGCTGGCTACCGACGGCAATCCGACCGGCAAGACCGACGGCAACATGTACAACTCCAACGACCTGGACAACGTCTTCAACGCCGCCACCGGCACCTGGACCTACAGCACGGCAGCCAAGGATGTGTTTGACAAGATCACCGGCTTGCGCGTCACCCGGTTCAACAGCAAGGACTACGACGTCAAGACTTACGTCGTCGGTCTGGGCGACTCGGTGGCCAATGCCAGCTCGGTGGCCGGGCTCAACCGCATGGCCGAACTTGGTGGCACCACGGCCGCCTACCTGGCCAGCGACCAGCAGGCCTTGGCCGATGCGTTCCAAACCATCAGCACCGACATCATTTCGCAAACGGCTGCGGCCACGGCAGTGTCTCTGAACGCGGGCTCGTGGAACTCGGGTTCCAAGGTCTACCAGGGACGCTTCAGCAGTGCCGATTGGTCCGGCCAGCTGCTGGCCTACCCGGTGACGGCCACCGGTGAGCCCGGCAGCACCAGCGACTGGGATGCGGCCAAGAAGCTCAACAGCCAGCACTGGAGCACCGGCCGGCAGATCCTGACCTACAAGCCCTCGGGTGCGCTGGGCAGCCGGGGCGTGCCCTTCCGCTGGCCGGCCAATGCCGCCTCGCCTGGCGCCGCCGAAATCGACGCCGGCCTGGTGACCGCGCTGAACAAGAACGGCGTGGGCGTCACCGACAACTTCGGCGCGCAACGGCTGGAGTTTCTGCGCGGCAACACCACACGCGAGCTGCGCAACTGCAGCAGCTGCAGCGCGCCGGTCTTCCGCAACCGGGCGTCGTCGGTGCTGGGCGACATCATCAACTCGGCGCCGGTGTACGTGGGCGGCGCGATGGGTGAATACCGCGACACGATCGCCAGCGCGCGCTACTCCAGCTACGCCACTGCGCGTGGCAGTCAGGTGCCGATGCTGTACGCGGGCGCCAATGATGGCATGCTGCACGGCTTCGACGCCGTGACGGGCAACGAGGTGTTCGCCTATGTGCCCTGGGCCGTGCGCAGCAAGCTCAGCACCCTCACTGCCAATCCCTACACCCACCTCTTCACGGTCGATGGCTCACCGTCGGTGGGCGATGTTTTCTTCAGCAGCGGCTGGAAGACCATGCTGGTGGCCGGCATGAACGCCGGCGCACCCGGCTTGTATGCGCTGGACATCACCAACCCGGCCAATTTCACCGAGGCCAAGGCCGCCGACGTGGTGCGTTGGGAAATCGGCGACAGCGATACCGATGTCGGCTACATCTTCGGCCGCCCGATCCTGACCAAGATGACGGACGGGCGCTGGCGCGCCATCGTCGGCAACGGCTACAACAGCGCCAGAGGCCGCGCCGTGCTGCTGATGATTGATCTGGAAACCGGGGCGATCACCCGCCTCGATACCGGCTCGGGCAGCGCCGGCAGTCCCAACGGGCTGTCGGGTGTGGCGGTGGTCTCCAGCGCCGACAACGACGTGGCCGACACGGTGTATGCCGGTGACCTGTACGGCAACGTCTGGAAGTTCGATTTGACTGCCACCACCCCGGCCAATTGGAAGGTGGCGTACGGCTCGGCAGGCGCACCCTTGCCCTTGTTCACCACGGCCAGCGGCCAGGCCATCACCGCCCGGCCCGATGTCACCCGATTCCCCAAGGGCGGCTATCTGGTGGCCGTGGGCAGCGGGCGTTATGTCGACATCGCCGACAACGGCACCACCACCACCCAGTCCTTGTACGGCATCTGGGACAACGGTGAACCGGTGGCCATGTCGGCCTTGCAGACGCAGAACGTGGTGCGCACCGGCACCGGCGGTGACGGCCGGACCTACCGGCTGACCACCCACGCCGTGGGTGCGCCATCCGATACCGCGCTGTCGGGCGACAACGCCATCTCGCTGGCCAATTACTTCAGCAACCGCAAGGGCTGGCGTATCAACCTGCCCACCAGCGGCGAGCGGGTGGTCACGGATGCGGCGGTGCGCAGCGGCCGGATCACGATCTCGACGCTGATTCCCAGCGCGGCAGCCTGCTCGTTTGGCGGCGACGGTTGGGTCATGGACGTGGACGCCATCACGGGCAACCGCACGGCAGCGCTGGATACGGATGGCGACAACATCGTCAACACCAACGATCACATCGGCGGCACCATGGTGTCGGGTTTGCAAGTGGGGGCCGTGCCGGCGGCGGCCACCGTCATCCGGGGCACGGGTGACCTGAAGAAGACCGAATTCAAGTTGATCAACACCTCCAACGGCAAGATCGTGCGTGTGCCCAATGCGGCCAGCACCTTGACATCACGCCGCGCTGCCTGGGAGCAACTGCAATGACCTTGTCTCGACACCTGATCCAGGGGCTCACCGGGCGCCGGTGGCTGCTGCGCCTGCTGGGCGCCGGCTGGCTGGCTTGCGGCGCTGGCGGGGCGGCTGCCGTTGCCGTCTCGGGTACCGACGGCACGGCCGATCAGGGCCGGCGAACAGTGATCGCGGCACCCGCCAACGGTGTTGATGCGCCCGTACTGACCCTGGTTGCGGCCCGCATCGATGCGGTGGACCTGAAGGCCGGTACGCTGACCCTGAAGGGCCTGGCCGTGCCGTTGCATCCTTCCGCGCTGCGCATCCTGGGTTCAGGTGGTCAGTCGCTGGGCGGGCCGGCCAATCTGCGCGCCGGCATGAACGTACGTGTTGGGCTCGAACCCGAAGCCGCTGTGTCGGCCGCGGCCGCAACGCCGGTGCCCGCCGCCAGCCGGGGCGCGCCGCCGTTGCGGCGTATCGTGCTGATCTATGTGGACTATTGATCTGCCATGACCTTGACATCCTCTCGTGCGCGCGGTTTCACCCTGATCGAACTGATGATCGCGGTGGCCATCGTGGCACTGCTGGCATCGGTGGCCTATCCAAGCTATGTCCAGTATGTGGCCAAGGGCCGGCGTGCCGACGCCAAGCAGGCCTTGCTGGAATTGGCGCAGACCCTGGAACGCTTCTACACCGAGCGCGGCACCTACGCCGGCGCGGCGCTGGGTGGCAGCGGTGTGTACCCGGCGGTGTCGAGCGGCGGCTACTACACGATGGCGATCAACACGCAGACCGCCGACGGCTTCACCATCAGTGCCACGCCGCGCAGCAGCCAGACGGGTGATGCCTGTGCCGCCTACCAGTACAACCAGGCCGGTGAAAAGACGGTGAGCAGCGCGGCCACGCTGTCGGTGGCCCAATGCTGGTGAGGCCGGCTGCACGGTCCGCGGGCCGGCATGCTGGGGTGCAGGTCGCCCGGCCACGTTGGCTGGGCGCTGCACTTCTCAGTCGAGGTTTCACCTTGATCGAGTTGATGATCATCGTGGTGATCATCGGTGTGGTGGCCGCGATCGCCTTGCCGTCCTACCAGTCCAGCGTGCGCAAGGGGCGGCGGTCCGACGCCTTTGCAGCCGCCGTGGGGGTGCAGCAGATGCAGGAGCGATTCCGCGCAAATAACACCAGTTATGCGACCACGCTGGCGGCCATCAACCAGCCCGCCACCTCGTCCGGCGGCTATTACGGGCTGACACTCTCGGGCGTCAGCGGCACGGACTACACGCTGACCCTGGCCGCGGTGACCGGGTCCAGCCAGGCCGGCGACACCGGTTGCACCAGCATGACGCTGACGGTGGCCAACGGCAGCCCGGCCTACGCGCCCGCTGCCTGTTGGAGCCGGTGAAACACCGGCGCGGCTTCCGCCAATCGATCTGTTGATTGGCGGTGCCAGGCAGCCGCTGCCTCAATCGCCGAACAAGCCGCCGGCCGATTGCGGCGGCGCCACACCCAGGTGGCGGTAGGCGGCCAGCGTGGCAATGCGTCCGCGCGGCGTGCGCTGCAGAAAGCCCTGCATGATCAGGTAGGGCTCGATCACGTCTTCGATGGTGCCGCTTTCTTCGCCGATCGCCGCGGCCACGTTGTCCAGCCCGACCGGGCCGCCGTCGAAGCGGTGCACCACCGCCTCCAGCAGCTTGCGGTCCATCAGGTCGAAGCCTTCGGGGTCGACATCGAGCATCTGCAGCGCGAGGTCGGCGATCTGGCGGGTGATCACGCCGTCGCTCTTGACTTCGGCGTAGTCGCGCACCCGACGCAGCAGCCGGTTGGCGATGCGCGGCGTGCCGCGTGAGCGGCGGGCGATCTCGAACGCGCCCTCGGCCTGTATCGCTACCTTCAGCAGCCCGGCCGAGCGGTGCACGATGGTGCCCAGTTCGGCCGGGGTGTAGAACTCCAGCCGTGCAACGATGCCGAAACGGTCGCGCAGCGGGTTGGTCAGCATGCCGGCACGGGTGGTGGCGCCGACCAGGGTGAAGGGCTGCAGGTCAAGCTTGATCGAGCGTGCCGCCGGGCCTTCGCCGATCATGATGTCGATCTGGTAGTCCTCCAGCGCCGGGTAGAGGATCTCTTCAACCACTGGGCTGAGACGGTGGATCTCGTCGATGAACAAGACATCGTTCTTCTCGAGGTTGGTCAGCAGCGCGGCCAGGTCCTTGGGTTTTTCGAGCACCGGGCCGCTGGTCTGGCGCAGGTTGACGCCCAGCTCGGCGGCGATGATGTGCGACAGCGTGGTCTTGCCCAGGCCGGGCGGGCCGAACAACAGCACATGGTCGAGCGCTTCTTCGCGCTTCTTGGCCGCGCCGATGAAGATCTCGAGTTGTTCCCGTGCCTTGGCCTGGCCGATGTAGTCGGCCAGCAGTTTGGGGCGCAGCGCGCGCTCCTGCGCTTCTTCTTGCGGCGACTGGCGCGCGGCACTGACCACACGCGGGGAAGGTGCTGCGGCGAAGTCGTCGGTCTGGATGCCCATACAGTGATTGTCCACTGAAAGCGCCACCTCGGCACAGCTTGCCGATTACTTCGACAAGGCCTTCATCGCCAGTTTGATGCCCTCGCTGACACCCACTTCGGTCGGCAGCGACTTCAGCGCTGCGGCGGCGTCGCGTTCGCTGTAGCCCAGCGCGATCAGCGCCTGCACGATGTCGGACTGCGCGTCGCTGAACACGGCCGCGCCGGGCAAGCCGAGATCGGGCGCGAGTTTGCCTTTGAGCTCGAGCAGCAGCCGCTCGGCGGTCTTCTTGCCGATGCCCGGCACCTTGACCAGCCGCGCCGCCTGCTGCTGCGCGACGGCCTGCGTCAGCTCGGCCACCGACAGGCCCGACAGCACGCCCAGCGCCATGCGCGGGCCGACGCCGGAGATCTTGATCAGTTGGCGAAAGGTGCCGCGCTCGGCGGCGGTGAGAAAGCCGAACAGCTGCTGCGCATCCTCGCGCACCACAAAGTGGGTCAGCAGCGTGGTGCGCTCGCCCAGCGCTGGCAGGTTGTAGAAGCTGCTCATCGGCACGTCGACCTCGTAGCCGACGCCGTTGACATCGATGAGCACCTGGGGCGGAGTCTTCTCCGCGAGCACGCCTGTGAGCCGTCCGATCATGTGGCCGATTATCGCGGCAGGCCATCGAGGTCGCGCGGGCGGTGGCTGCTGACCACCGCAGCCGGGGGCATCACGTTAGCGGCGGAAGAGGCCGAGCCGTTGTGCTTCCAGCGCGGCTTCGGCGCGTGAACTCACATTGAGCTTGCGGTAGATCTGCTTGACGTAGTCGGCGATGGTGTGGCGCGACAAGCCAAGTTGCACGCCGATCTCGGGCAGTGTGAAGCCCTTGGCCACGCGCAGCAGCACCTCGCTTTCGCGGTCGGTCAGCGAGACCTCGGGCATGGCGTTGGCCTGCGGCTGGTTCTGGCTGGCGAAGTACTTGATCACCTTGCGCGCGATAGACGGCGACAACGGCGGCTCGCCCTGGCTGATGCGCTGCAACTGTTCGGTGATCAGCTCGCGAGATTGTTCTTTCAAGATATAGCCGTAGGCGCCGGCCTGCAGCGCCGGGAACAGGTGTTCGTCGTCATCGTGGATGGTGACCACCACGCTCAGTGCGTCGGGCTGCACGTCGCGCAGCTTGGCCACCACGTCGGTACCGCTGCCGTCGGGCAGGCCCAGGTCACACAGCGCCAGGTCGAAGCGCAGCGACTGCACCTGCACCAGCGCATCCTGCACCCGCGAGCACTCGGTGATGCGGACATTGGGAAAGACCTGCATCACCAGGCTCTTGAGCCAGGCGCGGATCTCAGGCAGGTCTTCGAGCAGCAGAATATCGTTCATGTCGGGCGGTCATCTTGGCGTCAAGACGACGCGCCAATTCATACTAGCAGCGGCTCAGGGCGCCATCGTGTGCTGTTCGAGCGGTAACGTGAGGCGTATCACGGTTCCGTAGCCTGGGCCCGACTCGACCAGGCATTGACCCTGCAATTGCTTGGCCCGGCCCTTCATGCTGGCCATGCCGTGGCCCTTGTCGAGCCGGCCGTCGAGTTCCACCGGAATGCCGCGACCGTTGTCCTGCACCACCAACTGGAAGTCGCCGCTGGCGATGGTGCAACGCACCGAGCACTGCGAGGCGCCGCTGTGCTTGATGATGTTGCTCACCGCCTCGCGCAGGATGCGTGTGGTCTGCACATAAGCGCGTGATGACAGGGTCTGCGGCAGCTCCTCGTCAGACGGCGCACTCCACTCGCCCTGCACGCCTGACTGCGACAACCGCGACACCACTTCGGCGCGCCAGTCGCCCATTGCATCGATCAGCTTCACCGGCTTGCCGGTGAGGCCGCGCACCGACAGTCGCATCTCCTCCAGCGCCTCGCGCGCCAGCGTGCTGATGCGCTCGCTGTCACTGGTGTGCACGATGGTCAGCAGCTTGGCGCCCAGGTCGTCGTGCAGGTCGGCGGCGATGCGCTTGCGCTCGCGCTCGGTGACCTGCTCAACCTTCAGTTCGGAGAGCTGGGCGAAGTTGCGTTCGATCTGCGCAGTGGCCTCGCGGATGCGCAGTTCCAGTTCGGCCCGGTGCTGCTCGGCGCTCTGGTAGGCGCGGCCGTATTGCTGCACCAGCCGCAGCCCCAGCGCCAGGAAACCCAGCGCCGGCAGCAGTTGCGCCACATGCACGATGCGGCTGTCCAGCGACCAGGCCATGGCGACCACCTCGGCCGCCAGCGACAGCCCCACCAGGCCCAGCAGCACCGCCATCGGCCACAGCCGATGCTTGCGTTGGCGATGGGTTTCGCGCAAGTGGAAGATGGCGGCCGCGGCCACCTGCAAGGCGAAGAGCGTGTACCAGAGCGAGGCCACGGCATACAGCCGCTGGCTGCCGGCCGCCAGCAGCGTGGCGGGCATCAGCAGGCACTGCAGCGGCAGCGCCAGGTCCAGCCAGCGTTGGCGTCGCGAGACATAGCGCATCAGGAACTGCACCGCCGCCAGGGTGATGAAGGCCATCAGCGCGGCCAGCGCCAGCTCGGCCATCCGGTTGGACACCGGCAGGTTGGAGACCCACAGCCGGGACAGCAGCAGCGACCAGCCGACCATCAGCGCACCGAAATAGGCCAGGTAGCTCTGGGCGCGGTTGAACCAGCCCAGCACGAACATGAAGCTGCCCATCAGCAGCAAGGCGCCACTCAGCACCTCGGGCAGCCGGGTGGCAAACACCGAGCGCCGGGCGTGTTGCGCCGCCACCAGCTCGTAGGGGCCGAAAGTCATGGCCGAGAGGCCACCGGCGCGCTGGTGCGAGCTGACGTCGGCCAGCGCATAACCGCGCACCCGTAGCGCCAGCTGATTGCCTTCGTCGAGCAGCATCGCCGCGGGCAGCACGATGAGTTGCGGCTGGTGGCAGTTGCGCGACACCGGCTCGCTGAAACGGCCGCCGTCATGCACCAGCTGGCCGTTCAGCCAGACCTGCAGCACATTGCAGGCACGTTCCACATACAGGCCTGACAGGCCGGGTGCGACGCCGTCGGGCAGTGGCAGCAGGTACCACATCACGTCGCTGCGGGCCTCTGGCCGGTCGGCCCAGTCGTCGGGCAGGTTGACGCTGGCGGCGCGTGACCAGTCGGGTGGCCGGTCCGCTTGTTCGGCGCCGACCAGCGCGCGATCGAGCAGCCGCAGGTCTGCTGACGCCGCGCTTGCGGGGGCCGCCAGCAGGCCCAACAGGCCCAACAGGCAGGCCAGCGCCAGCAGCCAGGCGCCGAGGTGCGTGACCCGCGATGTGCGCGGCAGGGCGGCCGTGGGCCGGGCGGTCAAGGGGCGCGATGGCATGTCGACGGATTGTGCGGGATGCAGTCAGTGGCCAATCGTCGGAGAATCGTGGCCATCTGCCCACTTGTTGCGCGCCTGGCGGCGCGTCCCGCCGTGATCCTTCGCCATGTCTTCGAACCCACCGACAACACCCGGCTTGCGCACCTGAGCGGCGCGCTGGACGAGCACCTGCGCGCCATCGAGGCAGCGCTGGATGTGCGCATCAGCCGCCGCGAGGCCGCCTTCCGCGTCGACGGCGGCCGCGCCGAAGCCGGCCGGGCGATGGCGCTGCTGCAGTCCTTGTACACGCGCGCCGCCAAGCCGATACCGGCGCAGGCGCTGCAACTGGCGCTGGTCGAGGCGCGCAGCGCGCCGGGCGCCACTGAGGCCCCGGCGCTGCCGCCCGGCGCCGAAGCCATCGTGCTGCACACCCGGCGCAGCGATCTGCGTGGCCGCACGCCCAACCAGGTGCAGTACCTGCACGACATCCTCAGCCACGACATCACCTTCGGCATCGGCCCGGCCGGCACCGGCAAGACCTTTCTGGCGGTGGCCTGCGCGGTGGACGCGCTCGAGCGCAGCGGCGTGCAGCGCATCGTCTTGACCCGGCCGGCGGTGGAGGCCGGTGAACGCCTGGGCTTCCTGCCCGGCGACCTGGCACAGAAGGTCGACCCCTACCTGCGGCCGCTGTACGACGCGCTCTACGACTTGATGGGCTTCGAGCGTGTGCAGGCGGCCTTCGACAAGGGCTTGCTGGAGATCGCGCCACTGGGCTTCATGCGCGGGCGCACGCTCAACCACTCGTTTGTCATCCTCGATGAGGCGCAGAACACCACGCCCGAGCAGATGAAGATGTTCCTCACCCGCATCGGCTTCGGCTCACGCGCGGTGGTCACCGGCGACATCAGCCAGATCGACCTGCCGCGCGGCAACCGCAGCGGCCTGGTCGATGCCGCCGAGGTGTTGCAGCAGGTGCGCGAAATTGCCTTCACCCGCTTCACCGCCGCCGACGTGGTGCGCCACCCGCTGGTGGCGCGCATCGTCGAGGCCTATGAGGCGGTGCGGCCGGGCGGAAGCAAGCCATGAAGCGATTGCCCCGCGCCGACTTGCAGCTGTCGCTGCAGTTTGCCGAAACCAGCCTGCGACCGCTGCTGCCACGTCACAAGGTGCAGAGTTGGTTGTGCGCCGCGCTGTCGGCGCCGGCCGAGATCACGGTGCGCCTGGTGGATGACGACGAAGGCCGGGCGCTGAACCGCGACTTCCGCGGCAAGGACTACGCCACCAATGTGCTGACCTTCGACTACCAGCGCGAGCCTGTGGTGCTGGCCGATCTGGTGCTGGCCTGCGGTGTGGTGCAGCGCGAGGCCGCCGAGCTGGGCCTGCCGGTGGCCGACCATGTGGCCCACCTGCTGGTGCATGGTGCGCTGCATGCGCAAGGCCATGAACATGAGCGGGACAACGAGGCCGAGGCAATGGAGGCGCTGGAGTCGCGCATCCTCGCCGGGCTGGGCCTGCACGACCCCTACGCGCGCTGAGCGCGGTCTCAGTCTCTAAGACTCTCAGTACCTCAGTCGCTGCTGAACTGCCGCCAGTTCTTGCCCTTGAACTGGCCGTACCAGGCCTTGATCTGTGCCATGTCGGCCTCGACATGGCCGCTGGGCTTGAACACCGGGCCCAGGCCGCTGAGCTTGCGCGGATAGTCCATGTAGGCCATCACGATCGGCACTTCGGCCTGCAGCGCGATCCAGTAGAAGCCGGTCTTCCAGTGCCGATTCTTGCTGCGCGTGCCTTCGGGCGGCACCACCAGTTGCAGCGGGCCGTCGGCATCGCGGATGGCCTGCGCCGAGGCGGCCACCAGGTTGCTGGTTTGTTCGCGGTTGACGGCGATGCCACCCAGCCAGCGCATCAGCGGACCGAAGGGGCCGCGAAACAATTGCCGCTTGCCCATCCAGCGGATGTTCAGACGCAAGGCAAAGGCCACCATCAGCGTGTACGGCAGATCCCAGTTGCTGGTGTGCGGCGCGGCGATCAGCACGCATTTGGGCTGGTCGGCCGGCAGTTGGCCGTCGAGCTTCCAGCCGGTCAGGCGCAGCACGCCCAGCGAGATCGCGCGCAGCAGGGTGTTGACACCCGGCGTGGTGAAGATGGTGCGGTTCATCGTCTGTCCGGCGGTGATCCGTCAGTTATCAGGCGCCGGTGGCCCTCCGCCGCACGCAAGCGCAGATTGTCGCAGCGCAGCCGGCGTGGCTGCCGAGCGGACGTCAAGCGGACGTCAAGCGGACGCCAGGCGGACGCCAGGCGGACGCCGTCGCGCCGCTGCCACAATACGCAGTCGATGCAGCCTTGCAGGCGTTTTCTGCCCTATCGCATCAGGGTCAATTGCGGCACCATCGGTCGCCCCGCGTCGGCTGCCATCTGGCATCGGCCGCTACTTCAGGAGAAACCTCATGATGACTTCGCTTCGCAAGCCCCTGCTGGCCGCGGCCGCCACCACCTGCCTGCTCGGCTTCGGCCAGACGGCCGTCGCCCAGACGGTGCTGACGCTATCGTCCTGGGTGCCACCCGCGCACACGCTGAGCACCACCCAGATCGAGTGGTGCGAAATGCTGGCGCAAAAGGCCGCCGGCAAGATCAAGTGCAACGTGCTGCCGCGCGCGGTGTCGGCACCGCCGGGCACTTTCGATGCGGTGCGCAACGGCCTGGCCGACTTGTCTTTCACCGTGCATGGCTACACGCCGGGCCGCTTTGTGATGCCGCAGATGGTCGAGTTTCCGTTCATGGGCGATTCGGCCGAGGCCACCTCGGTGGCCTTCCAGCGCATGTACAACAAATACCCGGCCTTTGCCACCGAGCACAAGGGCGTCAAGGTGCTGGCGGTGTTCACCCATGGCCCCGGCATCGTGTTCAACACCAAGAAGTCGATCGTCAAGGCCGATGACCTGCTGGGCATGAAGTTCCGCGTCGGCGGCGGCATGGTCAACGAGATCGCCAAGACCCTGGGCATGAACGTCACGCTCAAGCCGGCGCCCGAGAGCTACGAGCTGCTGTCCACCGGGGTGATGGACGGCACGCTGTTTCCGGCCGAATCGGTCGAGGGTTTCAAGATCGACAAGGTCATCAAGTACGCCACCACCTTCCCGGGCGGCCTGTACAACACCAGCTTCGTGCTGATGATGAACCAGGACAAATACGACGGCCTGCCGGCCGACGTGAAGAAGATCGTCGACGAGATGTCGGGCGAGTTTGCCGCGCGCATGATGGGCCGCGGCTGGGACAAGGTCGACCGCCGAGGCATGGCCTTCATGCAGGCCGCTGGCGTGACCTTCACCAAGGCCGACGCCGCCTTCGTCAACAGCGTCAAGGCCAAGACCGCCGGCCTGGAGCAGACCTGGATCACGGCAGCCGAGGCCAAGGGCCTGAAAGACGCGAAGAAGGTGCTCGCCGACTACCGCGCCGAGATCGTCAAGCTGCAGAAGTGATGGCCGCAACCGCGCCCGGCGGCTGGGGCGCGGCTGTGATTCGTGCGATGGGCGCGGCGCTGCAGCGCGGGCCGCGCCGGAGGATCCGGCTTGAAACGCCTTCTTGATGGGCTCTGTGGCCTGCTGGCCGCGGCGGCGCTGTTCGGCATCATGGTGCTGACCTTGTTCGATGTGTTGGGGCGCAAGTTCCTGAACCATTCGATCACCGGCTCGCTGGAGCTGACCGAGATCCTGATGGTGGTGGTGATCTTCGCCGCGCTGCCGCTGGTCTCGCTGCACGGCGAGCATGTGGTCTTCGACTCGCTCGACCACCTGATGCCGCGCTGGCTGCGCCGCCTGCAGCAGGGCCTGGTCGACCTGTTCTGCGCCGGCGCGCTGGGTGCGCTGGCCTGGCGCATGTGGGACAAGGCCGAGCGCATGCACAGCTACGGCGACACCACGGCGCAGTTGCTGCTGCCGCTGAGCCCGTTTGTGGCGCTGATGGCGGTGCTGTGTGGCGTTACCGCGCTGGTGCATTTGCTGCTGATGTTGCAGCCGGCGGCGCATCACCATGTCGGCGTCGATGAGCCGGGCCGGGGCACCGCATGAGCGAAGCGCTGCTGGGGTTTGCCGCCGTCTTTGCGCTGGCGCTGCTGCGCGTGCCGCTGGCTTTCGCGATGGGTTTTGTCGGCTACATCGGGCTGGGCCTGGTGCGCGGTTGGGGGCCTACCGCGGCCGCCGCGGTGCAGGTGGTCTACGACACCGGCTTTGCCTACACGCTGAGCGTGGTGCCGCTGTTCATCTTGATGGGCAACTTCGTGGCCAAGGCCGGGCTGGCGCATGAACTGTTCCGCGCTGCCTATGCCTTCATCGGCCATTTGCGCGGCGGCCTGGCCCATGCCACGGTGCTGGCCTGCGCCGGTTTCGGGTCGATCTGCGGCTCGTCTATCGCCACCGCGGCGACCATGAGCAAGGTGGCCTACCCGTCGATGAAACGGCTGGGCTATGCCGATTACCTGTCCACCGGCGTGATCGCTGCCGGCGGCACGCTGGGCATCATGATCCCGCCGTCGACCATCCTGGTGATCTACGGCATCGTTACCGAGACCAATATCGGCAAGCTGTTTGCCGCCGGCATCCTGCCCGGCCTGTTGTGCGCCGCGTTGATGATGCTGGGCGTGGCCTGGATCACCTGGCGCGATCCGTCGGCCGGCCCGGCCGGCGAGCGCAGCACCTGGGCCGAGCGCTGGCTTGCGGTGCGCGGCATCTGGGGCGTGGCGGTGCTGGTGGTGGTGGTGCTGGGCGGCATCTACGGCGGCGTCTTCACCGCCACCGAGGGCGCGGGCATCGGCGCCTCGGGCGCCTTTGTATTTGCGCTGATGCGCGGTGCGCTGCCGCCCAAGGTGCTGCTGGAGGTGCTGGTGGAAAGCGCGCGCACCACGGCGATGCTGTTCACCATCCTGATCGCCGCGATGATGTTCAGCAACTTCATCAACTACACCACCATGCCGGGCGACCTGCGCGACTGGATCATGCGCCTGGGCCTGTCGCCGGTGATGGTGGTTGGCGCGATGATGCTGATCTATGTGCTGCTGGGCACCATCATGGAAGAGCTGTCGATGGTGCTGCTGACCATCCCCGTGTTCTTCCCCATCGTCACCCAGCTCGGTTTCGACCCGGTGTGGTTCGGCGTGCTGATCGTCTTTGTGGTGCAGATCGGCCTGATTTCGCCGCCGGTGGGCATGAACCTGTTTGTGCTCAATGCACTGCTTGACGGCGTGGCGCTGGGTCAGATCTTCCGCGGCGTCTGGCTGTTTGTGCTGATGCTGGTCATCGCCATGGTACTGGTGCTGGAGCTGCCCGCCATCGCGCTCTGGCTGCCGGGCTTCATGCGCTGACCAGTGGGGCTGGCGGCGCGCCGCATGCGCGCCCGCCACAGCCGCCAGCCCAGCAGCAGGGCCACGATCACCGCGTAGACAGCCCACTCGGCAAAGTCGTTCTTGCCAGCGCGCATCCAGAAGAAGTGCAGCAGGCCCAGCAGTGCGATGGCATACACCGCACGGTGCAGCCGCTTCCAGCGTGCTGCGCCCAGCGTGCGTATGGCGCGGTTGAACGAGGTGGCGGCCAGCGGCAGCATCAGCAGCAGCGCGGCCGAGCCCACCAGCACAAATGGCCGCTTGGGGATGTCGGCGACGATGGCCTGCCAGTCCAG
>JBBQZM010000032.1:0-24121 GCA_038207685.1 Burkholderiales bacterium | reverse complement strand
GGTGTACCGTCAATAGGGGCAATAACCGTCAGCTTCCCCTCTTTTGTGCCGAGTTCAATACCGACACCGCCGAACGATCCAGACAAACTTACTTCCATCTTTTTATAAGGTTCAGGAGGGAGATAGGCACTGTGCGGGTCTAGAGTGGCAAGCATACCATCGACCATTTTAAGTACCAGTTTATTTGAGTCCGGTTTTTCTACATAGTTGGCAATAACAGCCGCATACGCTTCGCTTAGAAGGTCAAGCGCTCTTGCATCAGTGGTGGTATGGCGTACGTGCCAGCGACCGTATAAAACAACTGACAGAAAGGCCGCTGTTATAAATACAATGGGCAGAATCAGTTTTATTGAGCGGATTTTAAAGAGAGGAAGCATCAGAATTATCTCCGCACATCAATTCCATAACTTTTAATTTTACGGTGTAGATTACTCCGTTCAAGTTCAATTAATTCGGCGGTACGTGATATATTCCAGTCGTTTTCCTCAAGCTTGTGAATAATAAACTCCCGTTCAAAATCCTCCCGGGCTTCACGCAATCGACCGGGCGGCTGGTAGCGAACTCCATGGCCACCAGGCCCACGGCCAGCAAGGCCGTGCCGATCCACAGGCCCGACGCCAAGGCAATGAACAGCAGCGCGACCAGCGCACCAGCAAGCAGGATGTCCAAGGCGTTCTCCTCGAGATCGGATCAGTCAGCGTGTTGCGACTCGGCATCGGGCTCGGCAAAGAACACCCGCCCCGACAAGGCCGCCCACAGCGCTTCAACAAAGGCCAGCGCAAAGCCGATGCAACCCAGCGCCATGCTGATTTGCGGAATCCACATCGGCGTGGCGTCGCCGGTGGGCGCCACGTCATGCAAGGTGTAGGACACCCAGACCAGACGCACGGCGAACCAGGCCAGGTAGATCGAGATCGCTGTGCCCAGACCCAACGCCACCAGTTCCATGCGGCTGCGTGTGCGCGGCCCGACATGGTCAAGCAGCAGCGTGGCGCGAATGTGGTCGTTGTGCTGCAGCGTCGAAGGCAACGCCAGGAACAAGGCCGCGGCAATCGTGTAGCCGGCATAACCATCGAGCCCGGGCAGGTTCCAGCCAAAGCTGCGCGCCAGGATGTTGAGCATGATCGACACGAAGGCACCGATCATGGCCACACCCGCCAGCACCAGCAGGAGGCGATAAAAGCCGGAGGTCAGTCGCTGCAACATGGGTCACTCCCAGAGGAACGGCAAGGTGGCGTGGCATCGTTTGCCGCGCAAGTTGAAACGACGCCAAAGGCCAGCACGACCGCGGCGCCGCATCACGCTCACTTCCTGCGATAGGCGTCGATGATCGCCTTGCCGTCTGCGCCAGCCGAAGCCAGCCACTCGGCGGTCATCTGCTCACCGATCTTCTGCAGCGCCAGACGCACGCTCTCTGACGGCGCCGCCACGGTCACGCCATTGGCTTTGAGAATCGCGATCGAATCCTCGTCGACCTTCTCGCTGGCCTTCCAGCCACGGACCTCGGCATCGGCAGCGGCCTTCAGCACGGCGTCCTGCAGCGGCTTGTCGAGTGCGTCGAAGGCCTTCTGGCTGACCGCCGTCACGTTGCGCGGCAGCCAGGCGTTGACCGGGTAGAAGAACTTGACCTGTTCGTAGAGCTTGCTGTCGGCGCCGCTGGCGCTGGAAGTCAGGAAGTTGTTCGCCGCGCCGGTGGCCAGGGCCTGGCCGAGTTCAGGCAGCTGAATCGTCACCGGCGCGGCGCCGAGCAGCTGTGCGATCTTGGTCGTTGCCGGGTTGTAGGCGCGCATCTTGGTGCCCTTGAAGTCGTCGGCGCTGTTGATCGGCTTGACCGAGTACAGCGACTGGCCGGGCCAGGGCACCGAGAACAGCATCTTGATGCCCTGCCCCGTCAGCACCTTGGCCTGCACCGGCTTCGACGCTTCGTAAAGACGCTTGGCATCGGCATAGCTGGTGGCCAGGAAGGGGATCGAGTCGGCGCCGAACAAGGGGTTCTCGTTGGCCATGCCGGAGATGATGAACTCGCCGGCCGGCGCCATGCCGGTCTGGATCGCGCGCTTGATCTCGGGCTGCTTGAACAGCGAGGCGCCGGAATGCACCGTGATCTCAAGCTTGCCGCCGGTGGCGGTCTTCACGTCGGCGGCAAACTGCTCCAGGTTCTTGGTCTGGAAGGTGTTGGCGCCGTAGCCGCTGGGCAAGTCCCATTTGGTCTGCGCGCTGACGAGGGTGGCGCAAGCCAGGGCGCTCAGGCCGATGATGATGTGCTTCATGCTTATCTCCTTGGGGTGATCGACTCAGCGGCGGTTCAGCTGCTGGCGAGTTGGTGGTTGAGCAGGTCAGTGATCAGCATCGAGCCCGGTGCATGGGTGATGCAGAACGAGGGTCGCGCCTGTTGCAAGGCCGCTTGTGGTGTCACGCCGCAGGCCCAGAACACCGGCAGCTCGTGCGGCGCCACGGTGACCGGGTCGCCGTACTCGGGGTGTGCGAGGTCGGCAATGCCGATCAGCGACGGATCGCCGATGTGCACCGGCGCGCCGTGCACCGCCGGAAATCGCGAGGTGATCTGCACCGCGCGGATCGCATCGGCCGCCACCAGCGGCCGCATCGACACCACCAGCGGTCCACCAAAGGCGCCGGCGCCCTGGGTGGCAAGGTTGGTCCGGTACATGGGCACGTTGCAGTCCTGCTCGATGTGGCGGATAGGAATGCCCTCGGCGCGCATGGCCCACTCGAAGGAGAAGGAGCAGCCGATCGCAAAGGCCACCAGGTCGTCGCGCCAGAGCTCACGCACGTCCGCGGGCTCGGCCACCAGTTCGCCGTCACGCCACACCCGGTAGCGCGGCAGATCAGTGCGCAGGTCAAGGTCGACACCCAGGGTCGGCAAGGCCGGGCTGCCGACGCTACCCACTGCCACCACCGGACAGGGCCGCGGATTGCGCTGGCAGTACAGCAGAAAGTCATGGGCTTCGCTGGCCGGCAGCACGACCAGGTTGCATTGCACCAGATCGTCCGCCAGGCCAGTGGTGTGCCGGGACAGCGCGCCGCTGCGGCTGCGTTGCCGCAGCTCAGCGCCGCGGCGCGCCGCGCTGGCGTCGAATTTCGGTGCAGTGACCTGCATGATGCTCCCCCGTATTAACCCTAGGAATCAGCGGCATCCTGTGCGGTGCCGAGCGCTCGCTTGAATGATGAGCGCCGGGTCCGGAGATGGCAAACAAAAGTTTTCTCGCTCAGTTCATCGTATTTTTCGATGATGAGCCTCGACACCCAGGTGGCTCAGCAGGCTCTCCACCAGCGTCTTCTGGGCGATCGAGCTGGGATCCACGCGCCAGCTCAGATGGACCGGCAAGGCCTGCAGCGTCGCCTCGCAATTCAGTGCCTTCAGCGGCATGCGTCGCTTCAGCCGCTGCAGCACGGCGGCCGGCAGCGTCGCGACACCGAGCCCGTCTTCCACCAATTGCGACATCGCGCTGATCGACGACACCGTGTGGATGCGCAGTGGCTCCACCTGCGCCCGATGCAGCAAATCCAGCAAGGCGAGATGGGGCTGCGAGCCACGCTGGAAGGTGATGAGTTCAACTTGCGCGAACTGCGCCAGCGTCCAGCGCCGCTGGCGATGGTGCTGGGCATGGCCGGCAAACGCCATCTCCATCGCTGGCAGCGCCATCGAGCGCAGGCCGCTGCCGGCCGCCGGCAAGGCGGCGATGGCGATGTCGAGCGCACCGCGTGTCAGCAGATCCACCAGCACCGGCGAGGTCTCGATCGTCAGTTCCAGCGCCAGCATCGGGTTGGCCTTGTGCTGGCCGCGAACCCAGTCCATCAGCCAGGAATGCGATGCCGACTCGAAGGCGCCCACCTTCAGCAACAGGGGCTGCTCAGCCGCCGTGCCCATCTCGACCTTGATCTCGCGCTGCAGCGCGAGCAGGCGCTCGGCATGGCCGAAGAAGCGTTGCCCGGCGGACGTGATGCGGAACTGCTTGTCGCGGCGGTCGAGCAACTGCACGCCGAGTTCCTGCTCCAGCGTGGCCACGCGGCTGGACATGGCCGACTGCGTCAGGTGCAACTTCTCCGCCGCGCGCGTGACGCTGCGCAGCATCACCACCCAGTAGAACGACTCGACGGCGCGCAGGTTCAAGGGCCCGCTCCCCCGGGGCGTGCCAACCTGTCCTCGGGCAGCGCCAAAGATCTGGCAAGGAATCGGCAGCCCAACATCATGGTTCAGGCGCTGGCGCCACCCGGCCGGCGCCGCAGCCGCCGCGTCGTGCCCCGCGCCAGTTGCACCAGCAGACGCCACAGCAAGCGCAACATCAGCAGCGCCATCACCGCCTCAGCCAGCGTCAGCACAAAGGCCAGCAAGGGGTTCCAGCGGCCGGCGCGCACTCGGTACTTGGCGATCGCGCCGTCGCGGGCGTTTTCGATGCTGTCGTAAAAGCTGGGGATCACCAGCAGCGTCAGCACCGTGGCAGTGATCACTCCGCCGATGATGGCCACCGCCATCGGCCGGTAGAACTCGCCACCCTCACCCACGCCGATGGCCACCGGCACCATGCCGGCGATCAGCGCAAAAGTGGTCATCAGGATCGGCCGCAGCCGCTTGCGGCCGGCAATCATCAAGGCCTCTTCACGGTCCACACCCTCGGCCTCCTGGCGCCGCGCCGCGTCGAGCAGCAGGATCGCGTTCTTGGCCACCAAGCCCATCAGCATGATCACGCCGATGAAGCTCATCAGGTTCAGCGTGCCGCCGGTGGCCAGCAGCGCCAGCACCACGCCGATCAGCGACAGCGGCAGCGACAACATCACCGCCAACGGCGCGGTGAACGAGCCGAACTGCATCACCAGGATCAGGTACATCAACGCGATGCCCGAGGCCAGCGCAATGCCCATCTGCTTGAACACCTCCTGCTGGTCACGCGAGGCGCCGGCCAGTTCCAGCCCGTAGCCGGGCGGGAAGTTGATGGCCCGCGCCAGCTTCAGTGCGTCGGCGGTCACCTCGCCGGGTGAGCGGCCTTGCGCATTGGCTGCTACCGAGATCGTGCGCTTGCCATCGGCATGCTGGATCTGCGACGGCCCCTTGCCCATGGTGATGGTGGCGATCTGCTCCAGCGGCACCATGCGGTTGCTGCCGGTCACAGCGATCGGCAGGCGCTCGATGTTGGCGGCGCTGACGCGGTCGTCTGGGTGCAGGCGCACCGCTACATCGCGGGTTTCGCCGCCGGGGTCGACCCAGTCGCCGACCTCGACACCGGCAAAGGCCACGCGCAGCGCCTGCGCCGCATCGGCCGCCGAGATGCCCAGCGCATTGGCCAGACCGCGGTCGAGTTCGATCTTCAACTCGGGCTGCGGGTCCTGCTCGGACAAGCCCACATCCACCGCGCCCCGCACCAGGCGCAGCTCGGCCATGAAACGGTTGGTGATCTCCAGCAAGCGGCGCGAATCCGGCCCGGTGAAGCGGATCTGTACCGGCTTCTGCGCACCATTGTTGAGGTCGTCGAGCACCACGTATTCAGCCCCGACCAGCCGGTTGGTCAGCGTGCGCAAATCGCCCGCCACCTCGGCCGCCGAGCGCTGGCGCTTGTTGCTCTTGCCGATGTCCACATAAACCCGGCCACCGCCGGGATTGATGTTGCTGTTGGTGGCCACCGTCTCGGGCAGGGTACGCGCCAGCGTGGCCGCGGCTTCCACCTTGAGCCGGCTGTATTCCAGGCTGCTCGACGAGGGCGTGCGCACCTCGATGGCCAGGATGCCGGCGTCGGACGCTGGCAGAAAACTTGAGCCGCCGAACTTGGCCTGCAGCCCCAGCGCCGCCAGCAGGCTGGCGACCGCAAACACCGCCATCCAGCGCCGGTGGTGCAGCGCCCAGGCGATCAAGCGGCCGTAGCGGTCGGCCTGGTGATCGAACCAGGTGTTGAAGCGCGCCAGCCAAAGGCTGATGCCGCGCTTGGGTCGATGGTGGTGACCCGGCGGATCACCCCAGTAGGCCGAGAGCATCGGGTCGAGCGTGAAGCTGATGAACAGGCTGACCAGCACCGACGCCACCACGGTGACGCCGAAGGGCCGGAACCACTCGCCCGAGACCCCCGGCATGAAGGCCACCGGTATGAAGACCGCGACGATCGAGAAGGTGGTGGCCGCCACCGCCAGCCCAATCTCGGCCGTGCCTTCGAGTGCGGCGGTAATGCGGTCGGATCCCCGTTCGAGGTGGCGAACGATGTTCTCGCGCACCACGATGGCATCGTCGATCAACACGCCGATGGCCAGCGACAGGCCGAGCAGGCTCATGAAGTTGAGTGTGAAGCCAGCCAGCCAGACGGCGATGAAGGCGGCAATCACCGAAGTCGGCAGCGACAGCGCGGTGATCAGCGTCGAGCGCCAGGAGTTCAGGAACACATAGACCACAAACACCGTGAGTACCGCGCCGAAGACCAGCGCGTCGATCACGTTGCGCAGGCTGTTGTAGGCGTTCTCGCCGCCATCCTGCGTCACCTCCAGCTTCGTGCCCTTGGGCAGCGTGGTGTTGATCTCGGCCACCCGCTTGCGCACCTCGTCGGCCACGCTGACGGTGCTGGCCTCGCGGGTGCGGGTGATCGACAAACCCACGTTCGGCAGGCCGTTGCGCACCGACACGCTGCTGATCTCGCCAAAGCCGTCCTGCACCGTGGCCACCTGGGCCAGCCGCAGCAACTCATCACCACGGCGCTTGATGACAATCTGCTCAAAGCCCGAGGGCGAGGCGATACGGCCGACCAGGCGGATGCTCTGGTCCTCCAGCGTGCCACGCACCTTGCCCACTGGTGCGGTGGCGTTTTGCGCCCGCAGCGCCGCCACCACCTCGGTCACCGAGACGCCGTACTCGCGCAGCTTCTGCGCATGCAGCAGCACACTCAACTCGCGGCGCAGCGCACCGTTGACATTGACCACCGCCACGCCAGTGATGCCGCGGAAGCGGTCAGACAAATCGTCCTCGGCCAGCCGCGAGATCGCCGCATGCGACAGCGTCGACGACGACAGTGCCAACTGCATGATGGGCTGCGCCGAGGGGTCGATGCGCTGCAGCACCGGCTCGCGGATCTCGACCGGCAGCTTGTGCCGCACCGAGCCGATCGCGTTGCGCACCTCGTCGGCCGCCTCGATCATGTTCTTGTCGAAGTTGAACAGCAGCACCAGCCGCGCAAAGCCCTCGCTGGCGGTGGCGCGCACCTGGTAGACGCCCGAGATGCCCTGCAGCGCCTTCTCGATGCGGTTGATCACCTCGCGCTCCACCGTCTCGGGCGAGGCGCCGGGGTAGGTGATGCCGACGGTGAGCACTGGCTGCTCGACATCGGGAATCTGGTTGACCCGCAGCTTGGACAGGGCCAGCAGCCCCAGCGCCATCAGGCCAATGATGATCACCACCATGGCCACCGGCCGTTTGACGCTGAATTCGGAAAGCAGCATGGTCGGTTACCGGGTGATCGGTGCAGCCGAGGCGGCAGAGGCAGCGGGCGCAGCAGACGCTGCGGCACCCACTGGCGCAGGCGCCCACTGCACCCGCTGGCCATCCACCAGGTTGCTGCCAGGGTGGCGCAGCACGCGGTCACCTGCCGCCAGACCGGCCAACACCGGATACTCGCCGCTGCGGGCATCGCGCTCGCCGAGCTTCAGCGCCACCTTGTGGATGACCTCGCCGTCCAGCCGCCAGGCATGGGCGCTCTCGCCGGCGCGCTGCAGCGCACTGTCGGCCAGCATCAGCACCTGGCTGCCGCCAGTCTTGACACGGCCCTCGGCAAACAGACCAGCCACCTGCGGCGCCGTGGCCGGATCAATGAAATCGACCAGCACCTCGACCTGGCGGGTGGCGGCATTGGCCGTGGCGTCCATTCGCCGCAGCTTGCCGGTGAACTCGACCTGCGGATAGCCGTTGACGCGAAAGCTCACCGCCTGACCCGGCTTCAGTTCGTGCAGCTGGTCGGCAGAGACCAGGCCTTCGAAGCGCAGACTGCGCGGGTCGATCACCTTGACCAATTCCTTGCCGATGTTGGCGGTGTCGCCCACCGACACCTTGCGTTCGCTGAGCACGCCGTCAAACGGTGCACGCACCTCCGTGCGCCGCAGCTGCTGCTGCGCGCTGGAAGCCCGCGCGCGCGCCGCCACCAGCTCGCTCTGGCTGGTGTTGCGCCGCAGTTCGGCCTCTTCCAGCGCCTGCTGCGTCGTCATGCCCTGGGCCTGCAGCGTCTTCAGGCGCTGCAGGCTGCGCTCGGTCTGCGCCAGGGTCTGCGTGGCAGCACGCACCGCGGCCTCGGCCGAAGTCAGACTCTCGCGGATCGCGCTGTCGTCCAGCCGCACCAGCAGTTCGTCCTTCTTCACTGCCTGGCCGTTGTCCTTGAGCACCTGCAAGACCACGGCAGCCACCTCGGCGCGCAGATCAGCACGTTTCTCGGGTTGCAGCGATCCACTGATCACCGGGCCGCTGGCCTGCAAGCGGGCATCCAGCGTGAGCAGGTCTTCAGGCGACAGCAGCAACACCGCGCTGGCGGCGGCACTGGCCGCAGCGGACTTGCCGGTCGCCGATGAAGGCCCCGGCTTGCCGCAGGCACTCAGCAGCAAGGCTGCCAGGGTAGACAGCAGGACGACACGAAGGTTGGAGCGCATGGGCAACATTGTCGGCGCGCGCAGCGCCGCCGCGGGTTCGGGCGAAGCGCGCAAGCGTAGCGCAAGACAGCGGCGCCTCGCCCCTGTGGAACCCCCTCCTGCCGGCGCTGCGCCTGCAGTCAGGTCGCTGGGTCGGTCTGCGGCGGGCGCGGCTCAAGCGCCGGCGCCGCCGCCAGCAAGGCCAACAGCCCGGCCTCGTCGAGCACAGTCACGCCCAGGTCCTGCGCCTTGGCTAACTTGCTGCCGGCCTCCTCGCCCGCCACCACATAGTGCGTCTTCTTGGACACCGAGCCCGCCACTTTGCCGCCGGCGGCCTCGATCAGCGCCTTGGCGTCGTCGCGGCTCAGCGTGGGCAGGGTGCCGGTGAGCACCAGAGTCTGGCCGGCCAGCGGCTGCGGCGCCGCGCTGTCGATGGCGCCCTCACCCTCGGACCACTGGATGCCGGCGGCGCGCAATTGCTCCACCACCTCGCGGTTGTGCGGCTGGTCGAAGAAGGTGCGGATGCTCAAGGCGACGATGGGGCCGACATCGCGCACCTGCAGCAACTGCTCGACCGACGCGTCCATGATGCGGTCCAGCATGCCGAAGTGCCGCGCCAGGTCTTTGGCCGTGGTCTCACCCACCTGGCGAATACCCAGCGCATAGAGAAAGCGCGGCAGCGTGGCCTGCTTGCTCTGCTGCAAACCGTCCAGCAGGTTGTTGGCACTCTTCTCGCCCATGCGCTCCAGCGCCGACAGCTTGGCCAGACCCAAGGTATACAACTCGGGCAGCGTGCGGATCAAGCCGCTGTCCACCAGTTGATCGACCAGCTTGTCGCCCAGGCCCTCGATGTCCATCGCGCGGCGGCCGGCAAAGTGCAGCAGCGCCTGCTTGCGCTGGGCGCCACAGAACAGGCCGCCGGTGCAGCGGTGGTCCATGCCGCCGCGCTCGCGCCGTACCGCGCTGCCGCACACCGGGCATTCACGCGGCATGCGGAAGTTGGGCACATAGGCCGGCCTTGGCCCGGGCACCCGTCCCACCACCTCGGGGATCACGTCGCCAGCGCGGCGCACGATCACCTGGTCGCCGATGCGCACGCCCTTGCGGCGCAGTTCAAAGACGTTGTGCAGGGTGGCATTGCTCACCGTGGTGCCGCCGACAAACACCGGCGCCAGCTTGGCCACCGGCGTGAGCTTGCCGGTGCGACCAACCTGAATCTCGATGCGCTCCAGCGTCGTCAGCTGTTCCTGCGCTGGGTACTTGTGGGCCACTGCCCAGCGCGGCTCACGGGTGACAAAGCCGAGCCGCTGCTGCAAGGCCAGACTGTTCACTTTGTAGACCACGCCGTCGATGTCGAAGGGCAGTGCATCGCGTTTGGCGCCAATCGCCTGGTGGAAGGCCACCAGCCCGGCCGCGCCGACGGTCACCGTGCGGTCGGCGCACACCGGCAGGCCGAAGGCCTCGATCGTGTCGAGCGTGGCGCTGTGCGTGTCCGGCTGTGCCCAGCCCTGCACTTCACCCAGGCCGTAGGCGAAGAAGCTCAAAGGCCGCTGCGCGGCGATCGCCGGGTCAAGCTGGCGCACTGCGCCGGCAGCGGCATTGCGCGGGTTGACGAAGGACCTGTCACCGCGCGCACGCTGCCGCTCGTTCAAGCGCTCGAAGTCATCACGGCGCATGTAGACCTCGCCGCGCACCTCCAGCACCTCTGGCGCCTGACCCTGCAGCCGCAGCGGGATCTGGCCAACGGTGCGGATGTTCTGCGTCACGTCCTCGCCGGTCTCGCCGTCGCCGCGGGTGGCCGCTTGCACCAGCACACCGCGCTCGTAACGCAGGTTGATCGCCAGGCCGTCGAACTTCAACTCGGCGGCATAGGCCACCGGCGGCGCGTCCTCGACCAGTGCCAGTTCGCGGCGCACGCGGGCATCGAAGCTGATGGCGCCGCTGGCTTCGGTATCGGTCTCGGTGCGTATGCTCAACATGGCCACCGCGTGGCGCACCGGCTTGAAGCCGTCCAGCACCTGGCCCAGCACCCGCTGCGTGGGCGAGTCGGCGCTCAGCAGCTCGGGATGCTTCGCCTCCAATGCCTGCAGCGCCTGGAACAGCTTGTCGTACTCGGCATCGGGCAGCTCGGGCGCATCCAGCACGTAGTAGCGGTGGGCATGGTGGTGCAGCAGCGCGCGCAACCGGTGTGCCTCGGCCGCCGTGTCAGTCGCCGTGTCGGCCGGAATATCAATGGCGGTGGCCGAGCCGGCCGGCGGCGAAGAGGGGCTGTTCACGGTGGGATGCAGAGGGCGCCGAAGCTGATCAAAGAGTGTAGGGTGACGCACCGCTGCCGCGGGGGTCCGGCCCAGCCGGATCGGTGCTGATTCAGCTGAACAGCCGCCGCGCCGCAGCCGAGCCCGCCGCCAGATCACGCGAGACCAGCGCCTGGTACAACTGCTTGAGGTCTTCGCCGATGGCGGCAAAAGCCGCCAGCGTGATCGGCCGCCGGGCATCATCGATCATGGTGGCGTCCATCTCGGCAGCCAGCAGCCGCGCCGCCTCATGCCAGGCCGGGAAGGGCTCGCTGGCCTCGGGTGTCTGCGGCACGTCCAGCGACAGCTGCACCTGGCGCACCGCCGCCACGCCGGGGTCGTCAGCCAGCGCCGCCTGCGAATCAAAACCCAGCACCAGCATCGGTGGCGCGCCTTCTTCAGCGCCCGGCATCACCAGCCGGCCGGGCAGCACACCTGGCAGGAAGCCGTGGCGCCCGGCGCATTGCTGGATATAACCCACGCTCCAGGCGGCGCCGTTGGCGCTCAGCGTGATCGCCAGCTGCGCGTCATGTTCGCCGGCAAAGGCGTCGAGTTCACGCGCCCGTGCCACCACGTCCAGCATGTCGGGCAGCTCGGCCATGGCACCCACGCCGTCGGCAAAGGCCTGCAGCTTCTGCACAAACTCCGAGTATTCGATCTCGTTGAGCGCGCCGCTGCGGTTGGCCATCTGCACGCCGGCCTGAAACTCGCCGTAGCGCTGGCCCGAGGCAGGCAGTTCCCAGTCACCACTGTCGGCATTCAGCCCCTCGATCAAGAAAGGCTTGTTGCCGGCGCGGCGCGAGGGCGGCAGATGCACCAGCGCCAGCGCGCCCGAAATCGGTGCCTCCAGCGCCAGGGTGGCGATGGCATCAATCAGCGGGTCGAGCCGGGCCGTCTTGCGCGGCGCGGCCGGCCGCAATTCGTCCAGCGACGCGATGGCTTCTGCGGCGGCGTCGGCCGACTCGGTGGAGCCGGACGGCAGGGTCGAGCCCAGCGAGGGCTCCACCCGCGAGCCCTCCAGACCCTGGGCCTGGCGTGGGCTGGCCTTGCGCGCTGTCCAGGCACCCTGCACCAGCACGCCCACCAGCACCAGGCCGCCCACCGCGGCCAGGCCCTCGGTCAATCCAATGTTCAGGTTCATCAAGCGGCCTCCGCCAGCCCAACGGCGGCGTCCATGTCCACCGCCACGATGCGCGACACCCCTTGCTCCTGCATCGTCACCCCGATCAGTTGTTCGGCCATTTCCATCGCGATCTTGTTGTGGCTGATGAAGAGGAACTGCGTGCCCTTGTGACTCATCTCGCACACCAGCTTGGCATAACGCTCGGTGTTGGCATCGTCCAGCGGCGCGTCCACCTCGTCAAGCAGACAGAACGGCGCCGGGTTGAGCATGAAGATCGCAAACACCAGCGCGATCGCCGTCAGTGCCTTCTCGCCACCCGACAGCAGGTGGATGGTCGAGTTCTTCTTGCCCGGCGGTTGCGCCATCACCTGCACGCCGGCGTCGAGGATCTCGTCGCCGGTCATCTGCAGGCGTGCCGTGCCGCCGCCGAACAGGCTGGGGAACATGCGGCCGAAGTGCTCGTTGACCTGGTTGAAGGTCTTGCCCAGCAGATCACGGGTTTCGAGGTCGATCTTGTGGATCGCATCCTCCAGCGTGTTGATGGCGTCGGTCAGATCGGCGTACTGCGCATCGAGGAAGGTCTTGCGCTCGCGCGAGGCGCTGAGCTCGTCCAATGCCGCCAGGTTGACCGCGCCCAGCGCGGCGATCTCGCGGTTGATGCGCTCGATCTCGCCCTGCAGGCCCCAGAGCTTGACGCTGTCGGCCTCGATGCCGGCGGCCAGCGCCGCCAGGTCGACTGCTGCCGCGGTCAGCTGCTCCAGGTACTGCGCACCACCCAGCTGCGCGGCCTGGGCCTCGAGCTGAAATTTGGTGATCTCGTCGCGCAGCGGCTGCAGGCTGCGCTCGAAACCCAGGCGTTGCTCGTCGGCGCTGCGCAACTGCGCTGACAACTCGTCGTAGTGGCTGCGCTGCGCGCCCAGCGCCTGTTCACGTTCGAGCTTGAGCGCCAATGCGGTCTGCAGCCCGGCCTGGGCTGCGGCGTCGTTGAGCGTGCCCAGCTCCAGTTCGAGTTGCTGGCCCGAGCTGGCGTTGTTGGCCGCCTGCTGCTCGGCGGTGTCGATCGCGCGTTGAAGCTCGCCGCGGCGGGCGGCCAGCGCGCGGGCCTGGAACTGGCTCTCCTGCGCCTGGCGATCCAGTGCGCGGCCCTGCTCGCGGGCTTCGGCCAGCTGGCGCTCCACCGCCATCACCGCTTCTTCCAGATCGGCATGGCGCTGCTGGGCGTCGGCCAGTTGCTGGTCCAGCTCCTCGAAGCGGGCCTCACCCAGCGCGCGGCGTTCCTGCAGGCCTTCGAGCTGGCCGTCGATCTCGGCCAGTTCTTCGTCGAGCTGGCCGCTGCGCGCCTGGGTGGCCTCGGCCTGCTGGGCCAGGCGCAGCAGTTCCACCTGCAACTGGTGGGCGCGGGTCTGCACCTCGGCAGCCTCGCGGCGCACCGTCACCAGGCGCAGATTGGCTTCGGTGCAGGCGGCCTCGATGCGCACCAGGGCACTGCGTGCTTCGTCGTTGATCAATGTCTGGGCGCGTTGCTGGCGGTCGAGGCTCTCGATCTCCTGCGCGCGGGCCAGCAGGCCGGCCTGCTCGGAATCGGGCGCGTAAAAGGCCACCGCAAATTGACTGACGGCATGGCCGTCGCGGGTCATGATGACCTCGCCATGCGTCAGCTGGCCGCGCTGGGCCAGTGCCTCGTCCAGGCTGACAGCGGTGTAGACACCTTCCAACCAGTCGTTGAGCAAGGCCTGAAGGCTGGCGTCGCCCTGGGCCTTGCCCAGCCGCAGCAGATCAGACAGCCGCGGCAGCGTGGCATGGCTGTTGACGATGGGCGCGGCCGGCGGCGTGTAGAACGCCAGCCGCGCCGGTGGCGCGTCGGTGGCGAAGGCGCGCACGGTATCGATGCGGCCGACTTCCAGCGCACCCAGGCGCTCGCGCAAAGCGGCTTCCAGCGCGGTCTCCCAACCAGTCTCGATGTGCAGTTTTGTCCACAGCCCGGCCAGGCCGTCCAGCCCGTGCTTGGCCAGCCAGGGCTTGAGCTTGCCTTCGGTCTGCACCCTTTCCTGCAGCGCCCGCAAGGCCGACAGGCGGGCGTTGATGGTGCCCAGCTTGCTGCTCTCGTCGTTGGCCGCCTGCTGCTGGCTGCGGCGCTGCTCTTCCAATGCCGGCACCTGGTCTTGCAGTTCGTGCAAGCGGGCCTCGGCCACCGCATTGGCCTCGTCGGCAGCGGCCGACTGGCCACGCAGCTCGACCAGGCGCTGCAGATCGGGCGCAGCCAGCGTACGGCGTTCGGCCTGCAGGCGTTCGCGGCGTGTGCCCAGGCTGCGGCCCTGTTCTTCGATGTGGCGGCTGTCGGCGGCCAGCACCTGGATCTGCTGCTGCACCGCCGTCACCTGGCTGCGCTGGCCATTGGCGCTGGCCTGCGCGGCGCGCAACTTGTCCTCAACCTCGGGCTGGCGGGCGGCCTGGTCCTCGGCCTGGGCGGCCAGGATCTCGGCCTGCTCCTCGGCGGCGGCGATCTGCTCGGCGATGGTCTCCAACTCGGCCACCGCGTCGTCACGCCGTTGCTGCCACTGCCCGGTCTGGGCCTGCAGATCGGCCAGGCGCTGCTGCACACGCTGGCGGCTGTCCACCACGTAGCGAATGCGCTCTTCCAGCCGGCTTACCTCCAGCGCGGCTTCGGACAGCGCGCCCTGGGCGCTGTGCAAGCTGTCGCTGGCGGCATAGTGGTCCTGGCGCACGGTTTCCAGCGCGGCCTCGACATGGCGCAGCTCGGCCATGCGCGCTTCCAGCGCATTGGTGGCCTCGCGCACCGCCTGGGCCACACGCGCCTCTTCGGTGGCGGCGTCCCGCTGCTTGAGGAACCACAGCTGGTGCAGCTTGGTGGTGCCGGCGGCCTGCATCGCGTTGTAGCGGCTGGCGACCTCGGCCTGCTTCTCCAGCTTCTCGAGCTGGCTGTTGAGCTCACGCAGGATGTCGTCGACGCGGGTCAGGTTCTCGCGCGTGTCCTTCAGCCGGTGCTCGGTCTCGCGGCGGCGTTCCTTGTACTTGCTGACGCCGGCGGCTTCCTCCAGGAAGAGCCGCAACTCCTCGGGGCGTGACTCGATGATGCGGCTGATCGTGCCCTGGCCGATGATGGCGTAGGCGCGCGGCCCCAGGCCGGTGCCCAGAAACACGTCCTGCACGTCGCGCCGCCGCACCAGCTGGTTGTTGATGTAGTAGCTGCTGCTGCCGTCGCGGGTTAGCAAACGCTTGACGGCGATCTCGGCAAACTGGCTCCACTGGCCGCCGGCGCGGGAATCCTCGTTGCTGAACACCAGCTCGACGCTGGCGCGGCTGGCCGGCTTGCGCTGGCCGCTGCCATTGAAGATCACGTCCTGCATGCTTTCGCCGCGCAGTTCACTGGCCTTGCTCTCGCCCAACACCCAGCGCACCGCGTCCATGATGTTGGACTTTCCGCAGCCGTTGGGGCCGACCACGCCGACCCGCTGCCCCGGCAACTGGAAGGTGGTGGGCTCGGCAAAGGACTTGAAGCCCGAGAGCTTGATCTGGTTCAGGCGCATGCGCGAGACGGCGTTCCTGCAGCCGGCCGGGCCGCCCGATCGCCGCTGCAAGTGTTTGATTTGTAAGGGTTTATGGCTTGCATCTGCAGGCGCGAAGAGGGCTGGATGATACCATCGCGCCCCCTCCGAACTGCCCGCACCACCATGGCCAAAAAAGCCGCCAAGTCGACCGCCTTCGCCGCTGCCACCGCCGCGGCCGCCCCGCCGCTCAATGAACGGGCCATGCCGCCCAATCCGCCCAGCGCACCCAGCAAGGACTTGCAGGTGTTCGAGAACCCGTCGCCTGGCCGCGATTACGTGATCCAGTTCCAGGTGCCCGAGTTCACCTGCCACTGCCCACTGACCGGCCAGCCCGACTTCGCCCACTTCACGATCGACATGATCGCGGGCCGCCTGTGTCTCGAGCTCAAGAGCCTGAAGATGTACTTCTGGAGCTACCGCGACGAGGGCGCCTTCCATGAGAAGGTGACCAACACCATCCTCGACGACATCGTTGCCGCCACCGATCCGCGCTTCATCCGCATCACTGCCAAGTGGTATGTGCGCGGCGGCATCTACACCAATGTGATCGCCGAGCACCGCAAGAAGGGCTGGAAGCCGCAGCCTGCAGTAGACCTGCCGGCGATACCCACGGAGCGCGGCCTGCTGGGTTGACCGCAGCGCCGCCGCCTCAGCCGGCTCACCCGCCTTGGCTGGCGCTGGGCCTGGCGGCCTGGCGTGTCAAGGTTGGCGGGCGCGGCCCGGGCACCGCGCACGCCGCATCCACACCGGCAGAATCTGCGTAGAAGACCGCATGTACGCCACTATCGCCCTCGCTCTGCAAGCACGGCGCGGGCCCGTCACAATGCGCTATCCCTCGCTTATGCGTCCGCAAGGCATGACCGTCAGTCCAAAAACCGCAGCTCAGGAACTGTCCGATTTGCTGGCCCGCGTGGCGCTGGCAGACCGCGCCGCCTTTGCCAAGCTCTACGAACGCACCGCCTCGCAACTGCTGGGGCAGATCCTGCGGGTGGAGCGCAACCGCAGCGCGGCCGAGGATGTGCTGCAAGAGGTCTATGTCAAGGTCTGGAAGTCTGCCGCCAGCTTCGACAGCCGTCTGAGTCAACCCGGCACCTGGCTGGGCAGCATCGCGCGCAATGCCGCGATCGACGCCCTGCGCCGCCGCCAGGCCCAGCCGCAGACACTCAGCACCACGGTGTATGGCAACGACGACCACGACGACCGCGATCTGCTGCAGGACTTTGCCAGCCAGCAGCCCGGCCCCGAGCAGCAGCAGGAGCAGGCCGACGCGCAGCGCGCACTGCGCCACTGCCTGGGCGTGCTGTCGGCCGAGCAGAGCCAGGCGGTGGCACTGGCCTTCTACCAGGGCCTGTCCTATGCCGAGGTGGCCGAGCACCTGACACAGCCGCTGGGCACCGTCAAGAGCTGGGTACGACGCGGCCTCATCGCTTTGAAGGGCTGCCTGGAACGCAGCCCGCAAGCAGTCTGACATGGACTACAGCCGCCCCGAACTCGCCGACCGCCTGGCTGCCGAATACGTGCTGGGCACCTTGGCCGGCCCAGCCCGTCGCCGTCTGGAAACCCTGTTGCCCGCACACCCGGCGCTGCGCGCGGCGGTGGCCGACTGGCAGGCCCGCCTGCAGCCGCTGGTCGAAAACACGCCGCCGGTGCAGCCCAACAAGGCGGTCTGGACATCGCTTCAATCACGGTTGTTTGCCGATCAACGCCTGGCCGATCCGCAACGCTGGTGGCAGCAACTCGGCCTGTGGCAAAGCCTGTCCGGCATGGCGCTGGCCGGTGTCGTCGGCCTGGGCGTGATGCTGAACAACCCGGCGCCGCTGGCACCACCGATCATCGTGGTGCTGGCGGCCAATGCCGACGCCGGCGCCGGCGCGGTGCCGGCCAGCTTTGTGCTGAGCCTGAATGCCGACGGCCGCACCGGCGTGCTCAAGCCGGTGGCCGCACCGACGCTGCAAGCCACCCAAGCGTTTGAGTTGTGGGCCGTGCCATCGTCGGGCGCGCCGCGCTCGCTGGGCCTGGTGTCCGACAGCCAGGGCGCCACGCTGCGCCGCGCCGATCTGCTCAAGGGCACGGCAGCGTTTGCGGTCAGCCTGGAGCCGGCCGGTGGATCACCCACCGGTGCGCCCACCGGCCCGATCGTCTCGGTCGGCAAGCTGCAGCTCTAGGCCAAGACCTGAGCGGGCGCCACCGGCGCGCGCTCCCTTCCTAACGGTTTGAAGCATCCGGGCCTGGCAGCAGGCCCGGATGTTTTTTGTGCTGGCCGCGCAACGGCACAGCCTTGCCGGGCGCCTGCCGCCTGGCGTGCCTGCAAAGCCTTGTCGCCGCCCCCATCCGACGGCGGTTTGAAAAAGTTGAAGCCTGGCTGCATCCGATCCGGAAGCGGCCGCGTAAAGGACTGTTGCCGGCCGATACCGGTCCCAACAGGAGCACACACCCATGGCCTCACTTCACTTGTCCCGTCGCCGCTTGACCCCGCTGGTTGCCAGCTTGCTGATCGCCGGCTTCGGCCTGGCAGTCGCCTCCAGCCACCGCGAGGCACCGTTCATCACCACCTCGCCCAAGGTTGACGGCACCGACTTCTACCTGTTCCGCAGCTACGAGGCCAACCGCGCCGACTACGTGACGCTGATCGCCAACTACCTGCCGCTGCAAGATGCCTACGGCGGCCCGAATTACTTCGCGCTGGATCCAAATGCGCTGTACGAGATGCACGTCGACAACAACGGCGATGCCAAGGAAGACATCACCTTCCAGTTCCGCTTCCAGAACAAGCTGGCCAACAACGGCGCGGGCGTCAGCCTGAACATCGGCGGCAAGCAGGTCGGCATCCCGCTGATCCAGGCCGGCCAGGTGACCAACGTCAAGGACGGCAACCTGCAGGTAGCGGAAAGCTACACCGTCAGCGTGGTGCGCGGTGACCGCCGCGGCGGCAAGGCCGAGATGCTGACCAACGCCAGCGGCGGCAGCACCACCTTCGACAAGCCAGTCGACAACATCGGCGTCAAGACCATCCCCAACTACCCGGCCTATGCCGCCAAGCACATCTACACGGCCAACCTGCCGGGCTGCGCGATGCCGGTGAAGTTGTTTGTCGGCCAGCGCCAGGACCCGTTTGCGGTCAACCTGGGCACCATCTTCGACCTGGTGAATGCGCCGGTGAGCGTGATCACCGACCCGAGCAAGATCAACGCCGCACCCAACACCCTGGCCGACAAGAACGTCACCACGCTGGCAATGGAAGTGCACAAGTCCTGCTTGACCAATGGCGACGACGTGATCGGCGGCTGGACCACCGCCAGCCTGCGCCAGGCACGGCTGCTGGATCCGTCGCCGAAATCGGGCCACCAGAGCAGTGAAAAGCCCGGCGGCGCCTGGGTGCAGGTGTCGCGCCTGGGCATGCCCCTGGTCAATGAAGTGGTGATCGGCCTGAAGGACAAGGACAAGTTCAACGCCAGCAAGCCCAAGGACGACAGCCAATTCATCGACTATGTGACCAACCCGACGCTGCCGGCGCTGCTGGAAATCGCGCTGGCCCTGCCCGGCACCGCGCCGACCAACTTCCCGCGCAACGACCTGGTCACCACCTTCCTGACCGGCATCAAGAACGTCAACCAGCCGAAGAACGTGGTCGGCTCTGAGATGCTACGGCTGAACACCGGCATCGCGCCGGTGGCCTTTGCCGACCAGAATCGCCTGGGCATCGTGGGCAGCCTGCTCAGCGGCGGTACCGACTTCGCCGGCTACCCCAACGGCCGCCGGCCCAAGGACGATGTGGTCGACATCTCGCTGGTGGCGGTGATGGGCGGCCTGTGCATGGCCAACGGCGACAACGACTCACTGGGCTTTGGCGCGGCTTGCAAGCCGTCTGCCGTGCCGCTGGGCGCCACGGCGTTCAAGCTGCATGACGCGGTCGACCAGGCGGTGGTGCCGTTGCTGTCGGGCTTCCCCTACCTGAACAACCCGATCCCGGGCAGCAAGTAAGGAGTTGACGATGACACGCACAACATGGATCGCTGGCGCGGTTGCCGCGCTGGCCCTCGCGGGCTGCGGCGGTGGCGGCAGTGACTACATCAGCACCGACGCGCCGAACACGGTGCCAGCCAGCGCGCTGAGTTCACCGCAGAGCTACACCCAGTTCGTCGGCTCATTGCCCGCGGTGGACAACGCCGAAGGCCTGTCGCTCGAGGGCGTCACGCCCCCGGTGACCGATACCGAAGAGCCGCTCAAGCTGTCCTGATCGGACGAGCTTGACGCCGCCAGCAGGCGACACGGGGCACGGCGCGCAAGCGGCCGTGCCCTTTTTGCATGCTGTAGCCGTGCAGCGGCATGGCGGGATGCCTGCGTATGATCAAGCCCGCCCCCGACCCCGACCCCTGCCGTTCCCATGAGCCCGATCCCCCGTCCCAGTTACCAGAAGTACGAGGTGGCCGTCCACAAGAGCAGCATCGACGGCTTTGGTGCCTTTGCCGCCGAGGCCATACCAGCCCACCGCAAGATCGGCGAAATACGTGGCGAGACCATCAGCGTCTCGGAAGCGCGGCGCCGCGCCGAGGGCCAGGCGCGCATCATGATCGTCGAGATCTCCGAGCGCAAAGCGATAGACGCCTCAAAGAGCGACGACCCGATGCGCTTCACCAACCATGCCTGCACGCCCAATGCCAGGCTGTCGATCCAGGGCGGCCGGGTTGAGTTTTATGCCTTGCGCGTGATCGAACCGGGTGAGGAGATCACCGTCGATTACGGCGAGACCCACCACGAGGGCACGCTGAAGTGCCGCTGCGGCGCTCCCAACTGCGTGGGCTGGTTGTAGATACATCCGCCCAAGCAATATGCTTTTGGGGCTGCCATGGCTTGACGCTGTGGAGTTGACAAGTGGAGCGGCAGGGTTCGGCTCTTTGCTGACGACGTTCGGAACGTCTGCATTCAGCCAGGCATCCCGGCTCTGATGCGCGTGACCGAGGCTGCCGGGCGTGCGGATCACTGCGTGTCCCCCGGCGTCGGCCTGGTTGCCACCAGGCCGCCACCTCCTCCTTTACCTCCGTGATCCCCACGCCCGACAGCCTCGGCCACCATCAGTTGTGTGGCGCTCCAACCAGCTGATCCGAGGCGCCGTACCCGGTAGGTTGGAGTGAACAGAGTGAACTCCAACAGCATGTCCACATTCACGGCGGCACTTTCTGGCATGACCAGACCCCTGCACGCAAGTGTTGGAGTTGCCACTCCAACCTACCGAGCTTGGGTTGTTTTCCCAACGTCGAAAACGCCACCATCGGTGCCAGCGGGCGAGGGCGTCGGGTGACCGGATCACGCAGGTAAAGGCGGAGCCGGTGGCTGGCCGGCAGGTCGGGCGGCGGCGGGGGACACGGAGTGATCCGGTCACCCGATGGCCTCGCCAGCCTCGCGCCTTGCGACAAACGACTGCTTTCGTACAGCCGGTGAACGTCAGCAACGAACCGACTGCCGACGCCCAGCCCCAAGCTCAGCGCTGCTGCATCTTCGCCACCACCGGCCCGTCTTGGCGGTAGGAGTGGCAGGTGTCGATCAAGGCGTCTAGCTTGAAGATACGCACCGGCTCGGGTTGGCCGGCCTGGCGCGGCGCGTAATTGTTCGAGGCAAAGGCTTGAACCGCCGCCGCGGCCATGGTGTCGAGCAAGGCCAGCACATGGGTGCAGCCCTCTACCCCACCCAGCCGCTCGCGCAGCGACTTGCGAAAGCCCCTGGCCAGCGACAGGCCCACCAACCGCTGAAAGTTCGGATTGACCTCGGGGCAGCTCTCGTAAGGTGTGTTGGGCATGGCCGAAGCCACCGCGCGGATGTGACGGCCACGGTCTACCGTCAGGCGCAGCTGCATCTGGTGCAGCGCCGAGCCGGCATGGCAGACGCCGCGGAACGGGCTTTCGTAATCAAACGGCCGGGTGTCGATGAAACGGCCGTCGATGTCGATCAGCCCATCTTCGCGCCGAAAGCTGCGGCAGACGATGCTGCGTGTGCACACCTGCTCACGCGCCATCGGTTCGGGCAGCAGCCAGCCGCCATCGATGGCCGCATGCTTGTCTTCCCCGGCCGACAGACTCATGCCGAGGCCACCGAGCCGCCGTCGCTGGCAATCACCTGGCCCACCACATACTCACCGGCGCGCGAGCACAGGAAAGTGGCCAGACCGGCGATGTCTTCGGGTGTGCCGACGCGGCGGCTGGGGTTGCGCTGGCCGACGCGGTCCCAGTCGACGTTCTCGGTCTCGCCGCCGAAGCCGACGCCGGTGGACAGCATCCAGGTCGGGTACGGCCCCGGGGCAATGGCATTGCACAGGATGCGCTCGGGCGTCAGCTTGGCCGCCATGAAGCGCGTCAGGTGGTGCACCGCGGCCTTGGATGCGCCGTAGGACCAGGCGTCGAAGGACGAGGTCTTGAGGCCGTCGATCGAGCCGATGTTGATCACCCGCGCCGGCGAGGCCCCAGCCGCAGCAGCGCGCAGCAGCGGCATCACTTGCTGGGTGAGGAAGAACACGCCCTTGACGTTGGTGTCCATCACCTTGTCCCAGCCGATCTCCGGAAACTCGGCCAGCGGCGCACCCCAGGACGCGCCGGCGTTGTTGACCAGGATGTCGAGTTTTGTCTCGCGCGCGGCCAACGCCTCGGCCAGCGCGGTCACGCCGGTCAGCTTGGACAGGTCGGCCGGCAGCGCGATGCATTCGCCGCCATAGGTCTCGGCCAGCCGCTTGGCGGTGGCCTCGCAGGCATCGGCCTTGCGCGAGGAGATGTAGACCTTGGCGCCTTGCGCCAAAAAACCAGCGGCGATCATCTCGCCGATGCCGCGTGAACCGCCGGTGACCAGGGCCACCTTGCCCTGGATGGAAAACAGCTTGTCAAAGGTGGGGGCCATGGTGGTGCTCCTTGATTTTTGCCTGAACGATCGTCAAACGGGGGGCCTACGCCCCCCGCTGCTTATTCATCACGGGGCCAAGCCCCGCGCACCGCATCAGCTGCGGAACACCGCCGGCATGCTGTTGTCCTGGCCGCCGCCTTCCATGGCGCGGATCTCGTTGCGTCCGACCACCAGGTGATGCACCTCGTCCGGGCCGTCGGCCAGGCGCAGCGTGCGCTGCTGCGAGTACATGTGGGCCAGCGGCGTGTGCTGCGAGACACCCAGCGCGCCGTGCATCTGGATCGCCTGGTCAATGATCTTGCACACCTGCTCGGGCACCATGGCCTTGACCATGTGCACCCAGATGCGGGCTTCGCGGTTGCCCAGCACATCCATCGCCTTGGCTGCCTTCAGCACCATCAAGCGCATGGCCTCGATCTCGATGCGGGCGCGCGAGATGATCTCGACGTTGCCGCCCAGCCAGGCCAGCTGCTTGCCAAAGGCCATGCGCGAGACACCACGCGCCACCATCAGGTCAAGCGCCTTCTCGGCCGCGCCGATCGAGCGCATGCAGTGGTGAATGCGGCCCGGGCCCAGGCGCACCTGCGAGATCTCGAAGCCGCGGCCCTCGCCCAACAGCATGTTGTCCTTGGGCACGCGCACGTTGTTGTAGCGGATGTGCATGTGGCCATGCGGCGCATGGTCTTCGGCGAAGACATGCATGGCGCCGACGATTTCGACCCCCGGCGTGTCCTTGGGCACCAGGATCATCGATTGCTGCTTGTGCGGCGGCGCGTCGGGGCTGGTGCGCACCATGGTGATCAGGATCTTGCAGCGCGGGCTGCCAGCGCCCGAGATGTAGTGCTTCTCGCCGTTGATGACCCATTCGTCACCCTCGAGCACCGCGGTGGTGGCAATGTTCTTGGCGTCCGACGAAGCATGGTGCACCTCGGTCATCGAATAGGCCGAGCGGATCTCGCCGTTCAGCAGCGGCTTGAGCCATTGCTCTTTTTGCGCCGGCGTACCCACACGCTCCAGCACTTCCATGTTGCCGGTGTCGGGGGCCGAGCAGTTCAAGCACTCCGACGCCAGAAGGTTCTTGCCGAGCTCGGTGGCGATGTACGCGTAGTCGAGGTTGCTCAGACCCTGCCCCGTCTCGGCGTCGGCCAGGAAGAAGTTCCACAGGTTCTGCTCCCGGGCCTTGCGCTTGGCACCCTCGAGCAGTTCCAGCTGACCAGGTGCCCAGCTCCAACGGTCGGCGCGGCCTTCGCCGAGGCCATGGAACTCCTCGGTGATCGGATCGACCTCATCGCGGATGAAGGTCTTCACGGCCTCGTACAGCGGACGAACTCCCTCGGACATCCTCAGGTCGAAGTCGTCCATGCTTGCCGTCTTCAGTGCACCACCAGCTGCCATCTCGGTCATCCCTTCGTTCGCTGTCGTTCCGGTGTCCGCCGTCGATCGCACACCGCACAACCCCGCTCGGACCCTACTGCGCGTTCTATCCGACGGTTGCCGCCCGGTTCGCTGTCGAACGGGCGGCGAGGACACCGGATCGGCCGCCCTCGATGTAGCCGTGCTCCTTGGTCCAGGCGAGCAGGCCGTCGACCACGACGGCTTCGCGCCGGTGGTGCGGACGAACGACGTGTAGATGTACGGTTCGGGAC
>JBBQZM010000031.1:0-24547 GCA_038207685.1 Burkholderiales bacterium | reverse complement strand
AGAGGGTAGAGGGTAGAGGGCATGGCCGACGCTGATGCCGTCGTAGACCGACTGGACGTGGACCTCGTAGCGATCGGCCACTTCAAGGGCTGTGCACCACGCCTTCTCCAAGGGGAACCTGCCCTGCTCGATCAGTCTCATCTGGCGGGCGCAACGCCGTTCGCTGTTGGCGCCTCGGTGGTGCATGGTGATGGCCATCACACCACCCATGCACGAACTGGCGACCCGACCGGCATCTCGCGCGACCGACCCGACGTTCGAACCGAACGTGTGCGCTCGAGGCCCTCGGCATGGACCGCCGCGCGCCGGCTTCCACGCTCGCGTGCCGATGCCGGACGGCCCGCGCCCGAGTGCGAGTGCGAGTGCGACGGTCGAGTCCCGCCTGCGGGCAAGTTCATGTGCGGGCAGACGTTCACTGCTCGACGAGAGGCTGAGGCACTGGTCATGAGCGGATGGGCGGATGGCCGCCCTCTGCAGGGCCCGCTGCGCTCGTCTGCACCGCAGCGATGAACGACACCTTGTTCTCCAAGCCGCGTCCGGCCTTGCCGCCAGGCAGCCTGCCGCCCAGGTAGGCGTCGTCAATCTCAACCCGGCCGTTGAGCTGGCGGGTCTCCTCGCGCAGGTACATGACCTGAAGAAGCTTGTGCTTCATCAGCCAGGCGGACTTGTAGCGCACGCCCAAGTGGCGCTTGAGATGGGGTTGGTTCGACTACATGCAATAAGCAGCGTTCCCGTTGATCACCTTGCATCTCTTGTTCACGATCCCGTTGGGCGTGCTGATCATGATGTTCTGGTACTGATCCGGCTGTGAGTAAGACTGCACAGTTGCACTGGGTGTAGGCATGTACATCGGGTTGGTGATGTAGTCCCGCTGCTGTTGGAACACAGCAGGGTCAATGCTTGCAAACCCTTCAGCAAGACCTGCACAGCCTCCCAGGAAGGACATGACTACCAGGGAGAGAAAGAAGTCGCATGGTGTTGCTTTTGGGGGGGTGGGCAGCCTACCTTAGTTCAAGAGTGGTTGTAGCCATCTTTCTCTATGCCAAGCCACATGCCAGCGTACTTGATCATCACTGAGTGCCAGCCACATTGCACAGTACGACGGAAAGAACGGTAGCTCATGCATTTGTGCTGTGGGAGCGTAGAGTGAAGCTGGCCGGTTGTCATTCAGCTTGCGCTGGTAGATCTTGTACAACGACTCACGTTGTGGTCGGGTGAGTTTGATCATCTGATGTACTTTCGGCTTGCATTTTTTTAAATCAGAGAAGTGTTTCAGGACGAGGGTCAGCAGGTGCATTGCCAGGAACCAGCGCGTCAGAGGCAACTTGGTAGCTTGGAAGCTTGGAAGATCGTGCCGCAGGTCACGGTCGTCTGTTCGCGGCAGAGGCCGTGGCCTGGCGCACGATCACATACACAGCATCCTCAGACTGAAGCACCCGACTGGCATGCCCGTGGGGACGGGACCTGTGAATGGCTCCCGATGGAGCGTCAGTTAAAGCGCTCGCCTCCAGCAAGCCTCTCGACGTCGGGGACGGTGATGCGGCGGCCCTCCACTTGGAGCAATCCCGCCGCCGCCAACTCGTGCAGCAGGCGTGAGAAGTGCTCGGGTGTCAGGTTCAGTTGCGAGGCCACAGCTGCCTTTGTCGCCGGCAGCGTCACGAGTCGCGGCCCGGGGTGATTTCCGGCACGGCGCACCAGGTAGTCGACCAGGCGCGCACGGCCGCTGCCCAGGGCCTGGCGATCAAGTTCGTGCACCAACGATTCAACGCGCTGGCTCAGGCTGGCGATGATGCGACGCGCGAAACGCGGGCTGCGTTCGATCTCGGCGAAGATCGCTTCCTTCGGCAGATGCAGCACCAGTGCGTCACCAGCCGCTTCGGCATCCACCACCGCCGGTCGTTCTAGGAACATCACCGGCTCTCCGAAGCTGCGGCCAGGGCCGACGACACCACTAAGTCGCTCGCCGCGCACCGGACTGCGGGCGATGAGCTTGATCTCACCATGCACCACCACATACATGCCACTGGCCACGTCGCCCTTGCTGAACAGGCGCTGGCCGCGCACCAGTGCGCGCCGCGTCGTGGCTGCCGCCAACCGGGCGAGCGTGGCCTCGTCCAAGGCTTTGAACATCGGTAGTTCGGCCAGAAAGGCCTGCGGCGCGATCTCGCGGCGAACCATGCGCGTTCAATCTTCCATCTTGATCAGTTCGGGGTCGTCTGCATGGTCAACGAGTATCGCGCGCACCCAGCCCTGCCATGTCTGCGCAAACGCTTCGCGCTGAGCGCTGTCTGCCTGGGGAGCCAGCGCGGCCTGCATCTGCATCCCCAATTGCGCCGGTCGTGGCGCCGCCTCGGGGTGGTGCGACACCTCGACGCTTTGACCGTTGTCCAGGCGCGTGAAGCGCATCTCGCCGCGCATCGGCACGCCGAATGTCATCAGATCGCGCCGCGCATGGCGGCCGGCCAGGCCCTTGAAGCCGCCGCTACCGGCCGCGCCGGTGACCAGCCCGGCCACGCTGGCCATCACGCCGACCACGCCCGCGTCCTGGGGCTCGCGCATCGCCACGCGCACTTCACCGCGGCGCGGCGTCTGGCCGGGGTAGAGCCGGGCCAGCGCCGCGCGCGTCATCAACCAGGCGCCGGCCACGGTCGGGCATGAATGCCCGGCCAGTTTGACGGCGTCGAGGTAGCGGTATTCGAGGACACCGTCTGGCGTGGCGCCCAGGGTCTGCGCCAACGCATCGACCATGACGATGGACGGCGCCTGGTCGAAGAAGGCAGGTGTCTGCATCGGCGACTGGGTCATGTCGACACCCGGAGATCGGCACGCTGACCCAGCATCAGCCGTACATGATGCCCGACCAGTACAGCGGCCGGATACATCACTTCCTCTTCGGTGCGAGCGTGCTGGACGAGTTGGTGTGCGAAGGCGACGATGTCGCTGCGCCCGGCCCGCTCGGCGGCCTGCTGCAGGCGTTGCAGCGCAGCGACGATGGTCTTGTGTTCTTCGAGCATCACCGGCAATTCCGCCTCGAGGCGGTCGGTAAGCGCCAGCACGTCGCCCATCTCGGCGTTGAACTCGCCGCTTGACAGTGCCCCGAGCAGGCCCAGCGGCGGCAGTGCAATGTCGTCTTCCTTGACGAAGTGCGGGTGCATCAAGTGGGCCAGGGTCCTGGCAGCTTCGCCGACGTCGCCGTCGGCCTGGGTGGCGCGACGCAGTTCGTCGTGAAGCGCTTCGTGCTCCTGCTGCAAGGGGGTGGGAATGATGAACTTCATGTTGGGCTCCTTCGGTGGTTTCACTGGACGTTGCGGATCGGCTTGAGGCCAGGGTGTTCGAAGTGCCCCGCGTAGTCGTTGACGGCCTTGGCGATCTGCACCAGACCTTGTTGCGGACGCTGCTTGGCTGTCCTGCCGGCCATCGCCTCGGTGCCAGCGCCGATCTCGCCAATGACGATGTGCAGCACGGCGTCGGCCTTCGGCTCGAGCTTGCAGTTGGCGACGATGCCGCCGACCTCAGTTTCGATCTGGCCGGCGAGCGCGGCGTATTGCGCCGGACTCAGCCTGCCGGCGTGGGCCGCAGCGAGTTGAGGCTCGACTAGCGCGCGGATGCGGCTCATGCCCTCGCGCAGCGGCGCGTCGGTAACCCACTTGTGGCCGTGGTCCAGGCTCAGCTTGGCGAGTGCGGTGGCATCGTGGTTGTGGGTCTGGGTCTGGGCCTGCGCCGGGGCCATGGCCGCGCTGGTGAACGCGGCCGCGATGACCGTCGCAGCCACCACAGAGGCCAGGCGTTGAGGCTTGAACGTGTTCATCTCGATCTCCAGTCAGTCATGGCAGGCGACCATCGCCATCCTGCACTCTCGGAGTGACGCCATGTGAGACAGTTCGATCGATGTCGCGTCGACTTAGGAAAGATCAAGAAAACCGGCGAAACGGAGTCCAACGCCCGCCAATGCCGATCCGTGCTTTGCAGTGTCCCGGGGCCAAGTGACCTGTACGGTGGTCTGCTCACCTGCAATCTCAAAGAAGTGCCCTATGTCATGGGCACCGGTTGCAGATGATCTCAATCAGGCTCACGCTGGTAAGTAGTGAATTACTTACCACTTATCAGCCGCTCTCGAATGCCCACGGACCTTCGCCAGGCGGAGATTATCAAGGCGGCACTTCGGCTCGCCAGCCAGACGAGCTCATCCCTGATCACGACCACCGACCTCGCGGCCGCAGTCGGGGTGACCCAAGGGCCATCTTCAAGCACTTCCCCACCAAGGACGCCATCTGGCTGGCCGCCGTGGAGTGGGTGCGGGAGCAGTTGATGTTTGCCCTGGAAGCAGCCGCCAGCGCAGCGGACTCGCCCGCGGCCGCTCTGGGTGTTTGTTCAAGGCGCACATGGCGTTCGTACTGGCCCATCCTGGCGTTCCGCGGCTGATATTTCACGAGTTGCAGCGTCCTGTCGATTCGCCCATCAAGCAGGAGGTACGCACCCTGCTCAAGGCCTGTCGCAAGCTTCTGCTGCGCCTGCTGGACGCGGCGGCAAGTCGGGGTGAGGTGTCGCCCGAGATCGACCTCGACGCGGCCGCGACGCTCTTCGTCCGCACGGTCCAGGGCTTGGTGATGCAGTCGATAGTGGCTGGCAATGCGGCGTCGATGAGGACGCAAGCCGAGTCGGTGTTCGCCATCTAACGCCGTGGCATTCGTGGCCTTCGTGGCATCCGTGGCATTCGCGGGGCGCCATGAAGATCGATCGCACCCTGTTCCGCCGTCTCGGTCTGGGCTTGCTCGGCGTCTTGCTGATCGGGGCACTGGCCTTCGTCGTCATGCGTTCGGGTCCGTTGGCACCCACCCGCGTGACGGTCCACAAGGCGTCTGGCAGCGAAGAACTTCATCAGCGCCGGCGCCTTGGAGGCCAGGCTGCAGGAACAGACCTCCGCCGACGCGGGTGCCAGCGGTGCCGAGGCCAACCTCGCCGCGGCACCGCAGGACGCGCAACGGCTGGTGGCCGAGCGCGCCGGCTTGCGCCAGCAGCGCGACAACGTGCGCCTGCTGGCCACGGCCGACGGTGTGGTCATCAGCGGCGATGCCGAACCGGGCTCCACCGTCGTCGCGGGCGCGCCGGTGGTCAAGCTCATCGACCCGGCATCGCTGTGGGTGAAGGTGCGCTTCGACCAGAGCCGGTCTGCGGGGTTGGCGGCCGGTCTGCACGCCGACATCGCGTTACGTTCCAACCCGGCGGTGCTGCTGCCCGGCCAGCTGGCGCGGCTGGAAGCGGTCAGCGACAGCGTGACCGAAGAACGTGTCGCACAGGTCAGTTTCCAGCAGCTGCCCGCACCATCGCCGGGATGATCCTGCAGCAAGCTCTGGGCCTGGGCCTGATCGGCTTTGTCGTCGGCAAAGTCGCAGCCACTGGCTGGGCGCGTTCTTCCCGAAGTACGTGCTGCTGGAGCCGGGCGATGCGCTGCGGGGGCTGGTGGCCGTGATGGTGACCTGCGCGCTGGCCAGCACGTTGGCCATCCGGGCAGCACTCAAGGTCGACCCGGCCGCGGCGATCGGAGGCTGATCGCATGGGCATGGGCATGGGCATGGGCATGGGCATGGGCATGGGCATGGACAACGGCATCCGCATCGAAGGCCTGCGCAAGCGCTACGGCGAGGGCGACACTGCAGTGGACGCGCTGAAAGACGTCAACAGGGTGGTGGCGCCGGGCGTGGTGGTCGGCTTGATCGGGCCGTCTGGATCGGGCAAAAGCACCTTGCTCAAATGCCCGGGCGCAGTCATCGAACCCAGTGGTGGCCGCATGGTGCTGGGCGGCGAGATCATCTTTGAGGACGGCTGGAAGATCCCCGATCTCAGCGCGCTGCGGCGCGACAGCATCGGCTTCGTCTTCCAGGCGCCGTACCTGATCCCGTTCCTGGACGTCACCGACAACGTCGCGCTGCTGCCAATGCTGGCCGGTCGGCCCTACGGCGAAGCCCGGGCGCGCGCGGTGGAATTGCTCAACGCGCTGGATGTCGACCACCGCGCCAAAGCCTGGCCTTCGGAACTGTCGGGTGGTGAACAACATCGGGTTTCGATCGCGCGGGCATTGGCCAACAAGCCGCCGGTGATCCTGGCCGACGAACCGACGGCGCCCCTGGACAGCGAGCGCGCTCTGGCCGTCGTGCGCATCCTCAACCAGATGGCCACGCAGCACCGCACCGCCATCATCGTCGTGACCCACGACGGGTAGATCATTCCGACTTTCAAGCGCATTTATCACATCAGGGACGGGCGCACTGTCGAGGAGGCCGACCAAGGCCTTGCCTTCTAGGCGTGGGTACTTGCGTTCTCGACAGGGTCGGAGTGGCTTAGTCTTGCGGATGGATACAAAGATGCATAGTATGTGCATCTATGAATGCCCCGAACGTGATCGAACAAGCCGCACCGCTGACACAAGCCCTGGAGCAGCCCTACCGCCACGGCTTCGTCACCGATGTCGAGGTCGACGCCTTGCCACCAGGGCTCGACGCGGACACCGTGCGCGCGATCTCGCGGCGCAAACGTGAGCCGGAATTCCTGCTTCAGTGGCGCCTGGCGGCGCTGGAGCGCTGGTTTTCAATGGCCCCGCCGGCCTGGGGCCAGTTGCGGATGGACCCCATCGACTTCCAGGCGCTGTGCTACTACTCGGCCCCGAAGTCGCTGAAAGACGGTCCGAAGAGCCTGGCCGACGTCGACCCCAAGCTGCTGGAAACCTATGAAAAACTGGGTGTGCCGTTGCACGAACGGGCCCGGCTGGCGGGCGTGGCCGGCGTGGCAGTCGATGCCGTGTTCGATTCGGTCTCGGTGGGCACCACCTTCCGCGAGCAACTCGCCGCCGTCGGCGTGATCTTCTGTTCGTTCTCCTACGCCGTGCAGAACCACCCCGAACTGATCGAACGCTACGTTGGTACCGTGGTTCCGCCCGGCGACAACTTCTACGCAGCGCTGAACTCGGCGATGTTCTCCGACGGCTCGTTCGTCTACATCCCCGAGGGCGTGCGCTGCCCGATGGAGCTGTCGTCCTACTTTCGCATCAACGCGCGCAACACCGGGCAGTTCGAACGCACGCTGATCATTGCCGAGGCCGGCAGCCAGGTCAGCTACCTCGAAGGCTGCACCGCGCCGCAGCGCGACGAGCACCAGTTGCACGCCGCCGTAGTCGAACTGATCGCCCACGACGATGCCCACATCAAGTATTCGACGGTGCAGAACTGGTACCCGGGCGATGCACAGGGGCGCGGCGGCATCTACAACTTCGTCACCAAACGTGGCCTGTGTGCGGGCAAGCGCTCGCACATCGCCTGGACGCAGATCGAGACGGGTTCGGCCATCACCTGGAAGTATCCGAGCGTGGTGCTGCGCGGCGACGACTCCGCCGGCGAGTTCCACTCGATCGCGGTGTCCAACCACTTCCAGCAGGCCGACACCGGCACCAAGATGATTCACCTGGGGCGCAACACGACGAGTCGCATCGTCTCCAAGGGCATCAGCGCCGGTCACGCGCAAAACAGCTACCGCGGCCTGGTGCGCATGGCGCCGACGGCCCGTGGTGCACGCAACCACACGCAGTGCGACTCGCTGCTGATCGGCCCGCATTGCGGCGCCCATACCTTCCCCACGATCGATGTGGCGCGCGACGATGCCGTCGTCGAACACGAGGCCACCACCACCCGCATTTCTGAAGAGCGGCTCTTCTACTGCCAGCAGCGCGGCATCGCGCCGCAGGACGCCACGGCGCTGATCGTCGGCGGCTTCTGCCAGGCGGTGCTGGAAGAACTGCCGATGGAGTTTGCACTCGAGGCCAAGGCGCTGCTGGCGGTGTCACTGGAAGGCGCGGTCGGTTGAACGCGTGATGGCCCACATTACTCAAGGATCCACCATGAACTCCACCGATCTTCTGCTCAGCGTACGTGACCTGCGTGTCGACGTGGGCGACCGCCACGTGCTGAAGTCCATTTCGTTGGATGTACCAGCCGGCGCGCTGGTGGTGCTGATGGGCGCCAACGGCAGCGGCAAGAGCACGCTGGGCCTGACCCTGGCCGGCCACCCGCGCTACCGCGTCAGCGGCGGACAGGCGCGTTTCGGCGGGCAGGACCTGCTGGCGATGAACCCGCAGGAACGGGCCCGCGCGGGGCTGTTCCTGTCGTTCCAGGCGCCGCCAGACATTCCGGGCGTGAAGAACAACCTGTTCATCCGCACGGCGGTGAATGCCCTGCGCGAAGCACGCGACGAGACGCCTTTGGACGCCTTCGACTTCCTCGGCAGCGCGCGCGCTGCAGCCACCCGACTCGGCCTGCCCGAGGCGATGCTGGCGCGCCCCGTCCACGAAGGCTTCTCCGGCGGCGAGCGCAAGCGTAACGAGTTGCTGCAACTGGCGCTGCTGCAGCCTCGCCTGGCGTTGCTGGACGAGATCGATTCCGGCATGGATATCGACGGCCTGCGCGCGGTGGTCGAGCTGGTGGGTGATCTGCGTGCCCGCGGCACGGCCTTCATCGTCGTCTCGCACTACCTGCAGCTGATCGAATCGCTGGCGCCAGACGCCGTGCTGAAACTGGACCAGGGCTGCATCGCACAAACCGGAGGGCTCGACCTGGCGCGAGAGATTGCGCGAACCGGCTTCGTGCACGCACGTGAACCGGCCGAGGCTTGACGTCATGGACGCCGCACGCGCCGACGCCCTGTCTGCCCGCAGCCGCCTGGCCGCTGGACACTGGATCGCGCGCAACGCCGAGTCCTTCCGGCATTTGCCGCCGCCACCCGCCGAGGTGTGGCTGGGCGATGCGACACCGAGACCCGCTCTCGCCTGTGACGCGTCGCCGCTCGCCGGTGCCGGCTGGACGCTGCAACCGGTGGGCACCGTGCTGCAGGGTGGGTTCGATGCCCGTTGGCTGGATGCCACGGACCCCGCCCAGCGCGCCGAACTCTTCGCCGGGTTGGCTGCGCCCACCGACAGCGATGACGCTGCACCCTTTGCGTGGGCACACCGCGCGCTGTGCCGCCAGGGCCTGCGTCTGCGCATCGGCGCTGTGCAAGGTGCCGGTGCGGGCATTGGCTCGGGTGGGACCGTCTGGCTGCAACTGCGGCGCCAGGCGCGCGCGGAGGTCGAGGCGCCCATGCTCGTCATCGACCTGCTGCCCGGCACGCACTGCGTGCTGATCGAATCGCACGAACGCGGCTCGACGACCTGCCAGCGCGCGCTGGTGCAGAACCTGCATGTGCATCTTCAGCTGGGCGCCGGTGCCACGCTGCATCACCTGCGCGTCGTGGCACCCGGCCCACAAGACCGCGTGGCCCACCACGTGCACGCCCGGCTCGAACGCAAGGCCGTCTACCACCACGGGCTGGTGGCCTCCGGCTGCAAATACCACCTGCAACGCAGCGTCATCGAACTGGCGGGTGACCATGCCAGCGCCCGCACAGCCGGGGTGCTGTTGGCCAACGGGTCGTTGCTGCAGCAGCAGGTGCGCGTCACGCACGGCGCCCCCCACACCACCAGCACCGTCGAGGCGCTGGCACTGGGCAGCGGCAAGGCCCACATCGTGGTCAACGCCCACACCGACATCGCCCCAGGCACCGACGAGGCCGAAGCACGGCAACGCCTGACGGGCATCCCCACCGGCGGGCAACCGAAGCTGGTGTTGCGCCCGCACCTGGAGATCCGCCACGACCGCGTGCAGGCGGCGCACGGTGCCACCTGGGGCGCACTGCCCGAGGACGCGCTGTTCTACGCCGCCCAGCGCGGGCTGGGCGAACGCGAAGCCCGCGCGCTGATCATCGAAGGCATGGCCAACGCCGCGCTGGCGCAGTGTCTGGAAACACCCGGCCTGATGGAGACGCTGGGCGTCGATGGCCTGCTGGCCCGTGCGGCGGCCCGCCAGCTCGAAGAGCCCGCCGGGGTCTGTCATGGGTGATCGCCTGCAACCGGCTGCGGCCGCGGCCGCGGCTGCGGCTGATTTCCCCGCGCTCGATCAGCATGTCCACGGCTACCCGCTGGCCTACCTGGACAACGCCGCCACCACGCAGTTGCCACAATCGGTGTTGGCTGCGATGCGGCACTTCGAGGCGCATGACCGCGCCAACATCCATCGGGGCGTGCATACCCTCAGCCAGCGTGCCACCGACGCCTTCGAGCAGTCCCGGACCCTGCTGAAAACCTACATCGGCGCCGATGCGCGGCACGAACTGGTGTTCACCTCCGGCACGACCGAGGCGTTGAATCTGGTCGCGCACGGGCTGTCAGCGGCGGAATGCAAAGCGGCCTGGCTCCGGCCGGGCGACGAGATCATCGTCAGCGGGCTCGAACACCATGCTAACCTCGTGCCTTGGCAGGCGGCAGCACGGCGCAGCGGCGCCACGCTGCGCATCCTGCGCCCTGATGCCCAGGGCCATCTGCATCACCACGACCTGCAGGCGCTGCTCTCCTCCCGCACCCGCGTGTTCGCACTGACGGCCTGCGCCAATGCGACAGGTGAGCGCCCGCCCTACGAAGCGCTGCTGGCCCTGGCCGCCGAAACCGGCGCGCTGACGGTGCTGGACGCGGCCCAGGTGGCGTGCCACGCGGTACCCGAAATGTCGGCGCTGGCCTGCGATTTCATGGCCTTCTCGGGCCACAAGATGCATGGGCCGATGGGCGTCGGCGCGCTGGTCGGCCGTCGCGCCGCGCTCGAACGCCTGGTGCCGCTGCGGCTGGGCGGCGACATGGTGGAGTGGGTGAGCTACACCGACGCGACCTTCGCGGCGCTGCCTTCACGGCTGGAAGGCGGCACACCCAACGTGGCCGGCGCGGTGGGCATGGCGGCCGCAGCACGTTTCATCGACCAGATCGGCCGCGACGCCATCGACGCACACGTGGGCTCGCTGCGCGCCCATGCGGTCAACGAGCTGAACGCCGTCGACGGCGTCACCGTGCTTTCGCCCGACGCCGCGCCCTCGGCCATCGTCTCCTTCGTGGCCGACGGCGTGCATCCGCACGACATCGGCACGCTGCTGGACGAGCGCGGCATCGCCGTGCGCACCGGCCACCACTGCGCCCAACCGCTGCTCGCGCATCTGGCTTGCGGCGCGACGACCCGCGCCTCGTTTGCGCTTTACAACACGCACGACGAGATCGATCGGCTTGTGGCGGCTGTCGCACGGGCTCTGCAGGTGCTGCGATGAGCTCGCTCCCCTTGGCAGCCATGGCCGGGACTGCAGCCGAGAACGAGCTGTACCAGGACATCGTCGTCGAACACAAACGTGCGCCCCGCCACCACGGCCGGCTGGCGGCGCCGACGCACCGTGCGCGCGGCCACAACCCGCAGTGCGGTGACGATCTGCAGGTCGAACTGGACGTTGCCGACGGCAAGCTGCGCGACATCGCGTTTCACGGCCAGGGCTGCGCCATCTGCATCGCCTCGGCGTCCATGATGACCGAGGCCGTGATCGCTCACGACATCGCCGATGCGCAAGCTCTGCAGCAGCGCTTCCGCGCCGTGCTCACCGGCCAGATGGAGCCCGAGGCGGCCGACCTCGGCAAGCTGGTCAGCTTGGCCGGTGTGCGCCGCTACCCGGGCCGCATCAAGTGCGCGCTGCTGGGCTGGCATGCGCTGATGCACGCTTTGGCCACCCCGCTCGGCGCCGATGAAGGCGCAGCACCGTGAGCCGCGAGCGCGAAACTGTCTTGCTGCGCCGGCCGGTGCAAGTCGAACGCATTCCCGACGGCACGCCGGTCGAACTGCCGGAAGGTGCCTGGGGCCAGATCACGCAGGCACTGGGTTCGAGTTTCACGATGGTGGTGGCCGGGCAATTGGTGCGGCTCAAGGGCAGCGACGCCGATGCCATTGGCCGGGATGCCCCGGTGGCGCCGACCATGCCCACCGACGTCGACCTCGCAGACGTCAGCGGGCTGGTCTGGCAGACGCTGAGGACCTGCTATGACCCGGAGATTCCCGTTGACATCGTGGAGCTCGGTCTGATCTACGGCTGCAACGTGACGCCGACCGAAGACGGCCAAGCCAACGTCTCGATCCAGATGACCTTGACGGCACCGGGTTGCGGCATGGGTGAGACCCTGGCCGAGGAGGTCGCCGACAAGGTGCTGGCCTTACCGCGCGTCGCCGAAGTCACCGTCGATTTCGTGTTCGACCCGCCCTGGGACCGCTCCCGGATGTCCGAAGGCGCCCTGTTGACGCTCGGTCTGTGAGACCCACCACGCTGCGAATCGGTCCTCCGTAGAACAGCATGGCGAAGCACTTTCCCATCAACCCTGCGCACCCCGAGCGCATCTGCTGGGGTTGTGACCGTTACTGCCCCGCGGATGCGCTGATGTGCGGCAATGGTACGGTGGCGACCCTGCATCCGTCTGAACTGTTCGGGGAGGACTGGATGACCTGGGGGATCGACGCGCCCAAGCCGACCGCCTCTTCCGAAGGCGCCTCCGAAACTCACTCGACCGGGAGTTCGATCATGCTTGTCAGCGACATCATGAGCCCGCCGGTAGCCGGCGTCTCGCAGGATTGAGCGTGTCTGGCTCTCGTATCAAGCGTTGATGGCGATGTTGTCCATCGGCACTGAGCAAGGGGTCCGGCATTGGCGTGATTCCCAGCGGGCCGAGCTGCTGGCGGCGCGCATCGCCGTGCCAACGCCACAGCGGCGCATGTGGAATCAGCTCATCACACAGCAAGTGGCGACCTATTTCCCGATGCTGCAGGGCATGGTTGTCGGTGGCTACTGGCCGTTTCGCGGCGAGTTCGATCCTCGTTTTCTGATGCGCCAGTTGCGCACCGGCGGCTCACGGCTCGCGCTACCGGTGGTGGTGCGCAAGCACGCGCCGCTGCAGTTCCGCGAATGGTGGCCCGGTGCGCCGACCGTGAAAGCCACGCTCGGCCTGCCTGTACCCGCTGGCACAGAGGAGCTCGTACCGCAAGTGCTGCTCATTCCGCCGGTCGGATTCGACGAGCACGGTTACCGCCTGGGCTATGGCGGCGGCTACTTCGACCGCACGCTTGCCGCGATGGAGTCGCAGCCGCTCAAAATCGGGGTCGGCTTCGAAATCTCGCGCTTGCCGACGATCCATCCGCAGGCTCACGATGTGGCGATGGACTTCATCGTCACTGAGGCCGGTGTGTACAGCGTCGGCGAAGCGGGCCTCAGTATGCTGAAGGCTGCACCCGGGCTGTAACTGAGCCATGGCGCGGTGGCCGCGGCTGATTCAGCCCAGGTAGTGGACACCGCAAGTTTCGGCCTGCACCGCCGTTGCCTGGCTCGGGGTCAGTTCCTCATGCGCCACCCCGTTCGAACGACGTGACTCGCTGCCTCAACGCGGGCAGCAGGTCCTGTTCGAACCACGGGTTACGCTGGAACCAGGGGGTGTTGCGTGGCGAAGGGTGTGGCAGCGAAAGGTACGTCGGCGCGAATTCACGCCACGCCCTGACCGTCTCGGTCAGCGAGGCTTTGCGGCGGTGGCTCAAAAAGTGGCGTTGCGCGTGCAGCCCGATCAACAGCGTGATTTCGATGCGCGGCAGCCGGGCCAGCAACTGATCGAGCCACAGCGTTGCGCACTCCCGCCTCGGCGGCAGGTCTCCGCCCTGACCGCGCCCAGGGTAGCAAAAACCCATCGGGATGATGGCGACTTCCGATGCGTCGTAGAAGCGTACCTTGTCCAGGCCGGTCCAGGCGCGCAGGCGATCACCACTGGGGTCGTCCCACGGAATCCCCGAGTGGTGCACGCGAACGCCGGGGGCCTGGCCCACGATGAGGATGCGCGCCGACGCGCCGACCTGCAGCACTGGGCGCGGACCCAAGGGCAAATGTGCTTCGCACGCACGACACCTTCGCACCTCGGCCAGCAGATCTGCAAGGTCTTGATCCGGCGTGATGACCACGTGGCCGCGGGGTTGCGTCGCCGCGTTCATGCATTCATGCGTTCATGCGTTCGCCCGACTGCGCCTGGGCCTGATCGCCACACCAGCCTCGGGCTTTACCGCCGTATCGGAAACAACCAACGCCGACGGTGGGTACGTCACTGTAAGCCCTTCTGCCCAGGCGAACGGCGTGAGCGCATGCGGCTTGCGCCCGTGCTCTCCGATGATGTCCTCCACGCGCAAGCCCCGAACGAGGAGCGCGTCGGCAATCATTGACCGATGGCAGCGCCAGGGAACCGCCTCGGCGCACATCAACGCGCAACGCTGAGTGCGCGCAAGCGTCACGAGCTGATCGACACTCTCGGCAAACTGCGCGGTCTGCATGTAGTCGGCATAGCCCCTGAAAGACGCGTTGTGCCAGCCACCGTTCGGTGAATCGGCGTGTGCATGGCGCAAGCCGCCCAGACCGGGCATGTGCAAATAGCCGATGCCGGCGGCGGCCAGAGACGCCGGGAGCACGTCGATATTGAATTGGGGGTTGTGGCGCGAGCGCGGGATCGTCCTCACATCGATCACCCTGGCGACTTCGTTGGACCAGAGCAGTCCGATGAAGTCCTCGATCGGCCGGTTCGAATGGCCGATGGTGCACACCATGGTGTCATGCATAGAGGCACCAACATGCCGACGCTGTGGCGACGATGTTCATGGCGTTGGCGCCGCCAAGCGGCCGAATGTCGACCCTTCCCCCGGCAGCGGATGGTGACATCACCTCGGCGCGATGGGTGGGTGGACATCCAGGCCGCCAGAGTCTTCGTCGATCCCGGCGATTTTCAGGCGTATGCGCTCGATCGCATGCACGGGCTCGAGTCCCTTTGGACACACTTCGGCGCAGTTCATGATCGTGCGGCAGCGGAATAACCGGTACGGGTCATGGTTGAGATCGGCAAGCCGCTGCTCGGTCGCCCGGTCGCGGCTGTCGAAGATGAAGCGGTAAGCCTGGATCAACCCAGCCGGACCGACGAACTTGTCGGGGTTCCACCAGTACGACGGGCATTGGCTGGTGCAGCAGGCGCAGAGGATGCATTCGTAGGCGCCATTCAGCTTCTCGCGCTCGGCCGGCGACTGCAAGCGCTCCTTTTCCGGCGGCGCCTCGTCGTTGATCAAGACGGGCGTGATCGACTCGTATTGCTTGAAGAACTGCGTCATGTCGACGATCAGGTCACGGATGATCGGAAAGCCGGGCAGCGGCCGAATGACGACAGGCTCGCGCAGGCCGCGCACTGGTGTGATGCAGGCCAGACCGTTGCGGCCGTTGATGTTCATCGCGTCCGACCCGCACACGCCTTCGCGGCAAGACTTCCTGAGCGACAGCGTGTTGTCTTGCGCTTTCACGCGCAGCAGAACATCAAGCAGCATGTGATCGGAAGGTACGAGCTCGATGTCGTAGTCCTGTAAGTGCGGCTGCTCGTCGCGATCGGGATCGAAACGTAGGATGGACAACTTCATGGCGGGCTCTCGCAGCGGGTGGTGAGCATTCAGGTGTGCAGGCCGAGCAGGATCGCCAGCACCCAGAGGCCCAGTCCAAGCAGGCCGAATGCGACGAGCGCGAGCAGCGCGTTGCACAAGCCGGCCGGCTTGGCGTAGTCGAGAAGAACGTCGCGCAGACCGACCCAGAGGTGGCTGAGCAAAGCAACAAAGAAGAACAGGAAGCCTAGCGTGATGCCGGGCCGGGCGACCCAGGCTTGCCACTGCAGGTGTCCGACCCGCGGATGGAAGACCATAGACACCAGCAGGAACAAGAGGAAGAGCAGCATGCCGACCGCGCTGGCGCGCTGCACCCACCAGGCCCGAAGCCCCGTGTGCCGACTGCGCAGGCCGCGTTCGGGGTTCGTCAACGGACCTCCTTCACCACAGCACCACGGCTGCGAGCAGTGCCACGGCGAGGCCTGCGACATTGACAAACCAGGCGGTTTTTCGGGCCGAGCGCAGAGGCGAGCCGAATTCGAAGTCGCTGAACAGGTGCCGCACGCCGCCGAGCAGGTGGTGCGCCAGCGCCCAGACCGCAATGACCGCTGCCAGCTTGAACGCAGGGTGTGCAGCAATCGCCGTCACAAGCGCGAACCCGGCTTCGCCCTGCAGCGATCGGGCGAAGAGAAAGATCGCCACCGGAACGGCCACCGCGAGCACGACGCCGCTGATTCGGTGACCGATCGACGTCAGCGCGCCGACCGGCATCGCGATATGCCGCAGATCGAGAAACACGGGGCGGCGACGGCGGGTCGCCACGGATCGAGCCTGCGTGGCGCCCACACCTTGCTTGTCAGCGCTGTTCATAGGTGCATGGCGAAGTGGGCGGTCGTGTCACGCTGCATCTCGTGGGGCAAGCGCAAGGCTCCATGCAGGCGAAGCATCCATGGACACCGGGCCCAGACGGCGCTTTTGCAAGTGCCCGGCGCCATCGATCAGGTTGATCATGCGGGCCGCCGCGTGAATCGTCAGCCGATGCGGTGTGACACCGGGCCGCGGAGAAATGTAGGCAGACATTTCCCGCACCAGTTGCAGCTGGTGCTCGGACGCCTCAGCCAACAACACGGCCAATACGTTTTCGATGGCAATGACCCGGATCTGCAATTGCACGATTTCGGCATTGGTCAGCGGTAACGCCTCTGCCGGTACATCGACCGATGGCGGGTGCTTCCGACCGCCGTCACCAGCGCCGCCTTCGTTGTCCCAACGGGACACCGCTTTCGCAAGAAGCCTGGCACGTTCGGTTCGATCGGCTTTCATTTCAGACACAGGTCGCAATTGACGCACCTGTCGATATGGGTGACGGGGTGACACCTTCAAGTGTGCCCAAACGGTCCAGCCCGTTCTGTCTGTTGCCGCACATACAGGGGCGGCCGTGCAGTCCGTGCGCGCCCAGGGTTCGATCTCGCTGCGTGCCGTGCGCGGTCAGTCTTCCACCGTGATGAACTCAGGGTCGTCTGCATGTTCGAGCAAGATCGCGCGCACCCAGCCCTGCCAAGCTTGCGCAAACGCTTCGCGCTGGATGTTGTCTGCCTGGGGAGCGAATGCAGTCAGCATCTGCTTCCCCATTTGCGCCGGGCGCGGTGCCGCCTCGGGGTGGTGCGACACCTCGACGCTGTGGCCTTTGTCCAGGCGCGTGAAGCGCATCTCGCCGCGCATTGGCACGTCGAAGCTCAGCAGGTCGCGCCGCGCGTGTCGGCCCGCCAGACCCTTGAAGCCGCCGCTGCCGGCCGCGCCGGTGACCAGCCCGGCCACGCTCGCGATTACGCCGACCACGCCCGCGTCCTACGGCTCGCGCATCGCCACGCGCACTTCACCGCGATGCGGCGTCTGGCCCGGGTAGCGCCGGGCAAGCGCCGCGCGCGTCATCAACCAGGCAACGGCCACGGTCGGACATGAGTGCCCGGCCAGTTTGACGGCGTCGAGGTAGCGGTATTCGATCAGGCCGTCTGGCGTGGCGCCCAAGGCCTGGGCCAGCGCGTCGACCATGACGATGGACGGCGCCTGGTCGAAGAAGTCCGGTGTCTGCATTGGCGAGGGGGTCATGTCGACACCCGGTGATCGGCACGCTGGCCCGACATCAGCTGGACGGGGTGCCCGACCCGTACCGCGACATCCACCTCGGGGTGGTCCGTCAGCGCCAGCAAGTCGCTCATACCGGCTCTGATCTCGCCGCGTGACCCGCCGAAATGAGTACCGCGTAGTAGTTGTCGCCAATCGGCACCACCGTGCCCAGGTACTTGCGCACCAGCTCGGGGTGTTCGCGCACCGCGTCGGAGATCGAACCGAAGATGACGCCGGCCTCGGCCAGCTTCTTCTTGTAGGTGGTGGTGACCGAGACGCTGTCGAAGATCACGTCCACCGCCACGTTGGCGAGTGGGGCGCGTTCGTGCATCGGCACGCCCGGCTTCTCGAAGGTGCGCAGCAACTCGGGGTCTACCTCGTCCATGCTGGCGAGCTTGGGCCTGGGCTTGGGTGCCGCGTAGTAGCTGATGGCAGGGAAGTCGATCTTCGGATAAGTGACGTGGGCCCACGCGGGCTCCGTCATCGTCAGCCAACGGCGAAACGCTTGCAGCCGAAATTCGAGCAGCCACTCGGGTTCGTTCTACTTGGCTGAAATCAACTGGATCGTGGAAGAAACCGAAGGGCTGACGCGTCAGTGGTAGCCGACCCCCATCACGTAGTCGCGCAGCAGAGATTCCTCGACCTTGACTTCCCGCAGCAGCGCGCCGAGCGCGTCGCGGGCATTCAGCACGCCGATGGGCCGGCCGTCGGCGCCAGCGACAGGGACGTTCTTCAAGCCGCGCGCTTTCATCTTCGACCAGACGTCGTTCAAGCGGTCACCCGGCGCGCACAGCAAGACATCGGCGCTCATCACCAGGGCGGCCGAGACCCTGCAGGCTGCGCCCTGGCAGACGCTGATCTGGGCAATGACATCGGTCTTCGTGATGACGCCCGCTATAGCGCCGCCGGCCCTGCAGACGACGATGAGATCGGTGCCGGCACGCAGCAGCCGGGCCGCCTCGAGCAGCAGCGCGTCGCTGGCGATCATCACCAGCCGCGCCCGCGCCGCAGTCAGAACTTGTTCGACCAACACGCTTTCGGCGTCGAAGATCGTCGTTGGCTCAGGGGTTGTGGCAACAGTCGCCGGCGCGTTGTCCTTGGGCGCGCTGACCGCGATCGGATCGCTGGCCGGAAACGTCTCGCACAGCGCTTCGTCAAGCAGTGCATCGGTGGGGTCGATGCCAGCCTGGATGCCGTCCTTGCGGCCGGGTTGGTTGCTCTCCATCGTCATGCTGCTACTTCGCGGCGCGCGTCAGTGCTTTGCCCGAATGGAACACAACGTCCGGCTCCCCCGGATGGTGATCGTGCTCCGCGATCGAGTACATGGTGTTGTCGACCGTCGAGCCGAGCTTGTGAACGCCGGTGACCGTGCCGTGGCCGATCGCGCTGCGGTAGTGCCAGGTCACGGCGGTGCCATTGGGAATCGTCTTGAATGAAGGTGCAGTCTTGGTCGTCATGGTGGTTTGCTTCTAAGGACTGCGGTCTGCGTTTCAACGCCGCAGCAGTGAACGCGCACGTGCGCAGACGTTGTCGACGGTGAAGCCGTATTCGCGCATCACCACATCCCCGGGCGCCGATGCGCCGAAGCGATCAACGCCAAGCACATCGCCGTCGTCGCCCACGTAGCGGTGCCAGCCCTGCGTGGCGCCGGCCTCGACCGCCAGCCGCGCCTTGACCGAAGGCGGCAGCACGGCGTGGCGATAGTCCGGGGGCTGGGCGTCGAACAGGTCCCAGCTCGGCATCGAGACGATGCGCGTCGCGATGTGTTCGGCCGCGAGCAGGCGGCCGGCCGCAAGGACAAGCGCCACCTCGGAGCCGCTGGCGATCAGGATGAGATCGGGCTTGCCGCCAGGCGCATCCATCAGCACATAAGCCCCTTGCCGCAGGCCATCGGCCGACCCGTATGTCGTGCGATCGAGGGTCGGCAGCTTCTGCCGTGTCAGCACCGGCACCACAGGTTGGCCTGTCGCCTCCAGCGCCACACGCCATGCAACCGCGGTCTCGTTGGCGTCGCCGGGACGAATGACGCTAAGGTTGGGCATCGCGCGCAGCCCGGCCAGTTGCTCGACGGGTTGATGGGTCGGCCCGTCCTCGCCGACGGCAATGCTGTCGTGGGTGAAGACGAAGACCACGTGCAAGTCCATCAGCGCAGCCAGGCGCATCGACGGCCGCATGTAGTCGCTGAAGATCAGGAAGGTCGCGCCAAACGGCATGTTGCCGCCGTGCGCCGCCAGGCCGTTGACGATGGCGCCCATCGCGTGCTCGCGCACACCGAAGTGCAGATTGCGTCCGGCATAGCGCCAGCCCGAGGCGACGCGCGTGGCCATGCCTTTGTCGTCGGCCGTGAAGACCAGAATATCCGCGTCCCAGCCGGCTGGCAGTTTGGCTTCGATCCGTTGCTGCAGCTCGCGCGCAAGGTCTGGGAACACCGCGGCGTAGGCCTCGATGCGGGCGCGCCATTGCGACTCGTGCTGCCGGCCGCGCCCCGCGGCCTCGCGAAAGTGCGCCAGTGCGGCGTCTGGCACAAGGAAAGCCGGCTCGGTCGGCCAGCCGAGGTTTTGCTTGGTCAGGCGCACCTCGTCGACGCCGAGCGGAGAACAAGCGCCCCAAAGCTGTCTTGCTTGTTGGGCGAGCCGTAACCCAGGTGCGTGCGCACCAGGATCAGCGAAGGCTGTGTCGTTTTGATGCGCGCAGCGTCCAGGGCGCGCGCGATGGCCGCCAGGTCGTTGCCGTCTTCGACCGTCTCGGTATGCCAGCCATAGGCCTTGAAGCGCAGCGCGCGGTCTTCGGTGAACGTGATGTCGATGCCGGCCGACAGGGTGACGTTGTTGTCGTCATACAGGCAGATCAGCTTGCCCAGTCGCAGATGTCCGGCGAGCGACGCGGCCTCCGAGGCCACGCCTTCCATCAGATCGCCATCGCTGACGATCGCGTAGGTGGTGTGATCGATGATCTCGAAGCCGCCCTGGTTGTAGCGCGCCGCCAGGTGGGCCTCGGCCATGGCCATGCCCACGGCGTTGCCGAAACCCTGGCCGAGCGGCCCGGTCGTCACCTCAACGCCTGGCGTGTGGCCGCGCTCGGGATGCCCCGGCGCGGCACTCCCCCATTGCCGGAATTGCTCGATCTGTTCGAGTGGCAACGCGTAGCCACAAACGTACAGCAGGCTGTAAAGCATTATCGAGCCGTGACCGGCCGACAGCACGAAGCGGTCGCGGTCGAACCAGTCGGGATTGCTCGGGCTGTGTTTCAGGAACCGGGCCCACAACACATAGGCCATGGTCGCCGCCCCCATCGGCAAGCCGGAGTGGCCGCTGGCGGCCTTTTGCACCGCGTCGATCGAAAGAAAGCGAAGGGTGTTGACGCATTGCTGGTCGAGCGCGTTGGTCATGATGCTCACTCGCGTCTTGGGCGCAAGGCCGCGCTGTGCCCATGGCCCGGCGCAGGCGTCCAACCGTTGGCCTCGATCGTGCGTTCGAATTCCACTTCGGCGCGCAGCCCTTCCAGGTCGCGGTGCACGACGGCCACCGCGAGCTTGCGATCGCCGCGCAGGTAAGTGATCTTGCAGTCGTGCGCATCCAGGCTGCCGTCGATGTCGACCGTGTCGAAGCGCACGGCGTGGCCCACATAGGCCAGGCCGAAATCGTATTGCTCGGTCCAGAAGAAAGGCACTGCGGTGAAACGCTCGCGCGCCCCGAGCATGTTGCGTGCCGCGGTCTGGCCCTGCCGCTGGGCCACCACCCAGTGCGCGACGCGAATCCGCGCGCTGCTGAGCGGGTCGGGCCAGGCCGCAATGTCGCCGGCGGCGTAGATCCCCGGCACGCTGATTTCCAGATGCTCGTCGACGCTGACGCCGCCGCTGGCGCCATCCATCGCCAGGCCCGCCTGCTGCGCCAGTGCCACGTTCGGCCTGACACCGACGCCGATGACGACCAGGTCGGCGGCGAGCCGCTCACCGTTGCTCAGGGTCACGGAGTTGGCGTCGATCGAGATCGGTGTGCATTCGAGATGAAACCCGACGCCGTGCTGCTCGTGAAGCGAACGGATGAACCGGCCGACCTCCGGGCCGAGCACCTTTTCCATCAGCACCGCGTCGCGCCCGACCACCTGAACGTCGAGCTCGCGCGCGCGCAGCGAAGCGGCGACCTCCAAACCGATGAAGCTGGCGCCGATCACGACCGCCCGCCTGGCCTTTTGCGCGGCGGCGATCAGCGCCTCGCCGTCGGCTGCGGTGCGCAGATAGTGCACGTGCGGCAGATCGGCGCCGGGTAAATCGAGGCGCACCGGCTCGGCGCCGGTGGCCAGCAGCAGCGCGTCCCAGCCTTCACGGCTGCCGTCTTCGAGCTCGACCTGCCGCGCTGCCACGTCGACGCGGGCGACGCGTGCATTCAGCCGCAGGTCGATACCCTGGTCGCGGTAGAACTGGGCAGAAAGTGGCGGCGTGACTTCCGCTGCGCCGCTGCCCGCCAGCCCGCCAGCCCGCCTTTGGACAGGTTCGGCCGGTCGTACGGTGGCGAGGCATCGGCGCTGAGCATCGTGATGCGGCCCGCGTAGCCCTGCTGGCGCAGCACTTCGGCCGCAGCATTGCCGGCACCGCCGCCGCCGACGATGACGGTGGACTTTGGTGCGGCCTGTGCCGCCGGCCCCGCCAGGGGGCGTGGATGCTCGATCTTTTCGCGCACATAGACGATGCCGTCTCGTTGTTCGACCTTCCAGCAAGCGATTGGGGACAGCGCCGGCGCACGCAGCACCTCGCCAGTGCGCAAGCTGAAACAAGCGTGGTGCCACGGGCAGCGCACGGTGTCGCCGACCAGCAGTCCATCAGCGAGCGGCGCGCCGTAGTGTGTACAGATCGCGCCGACGGCCCGAACGGTGTCGCCCTGGCGCACCAGAATCACCGCTTCGCCATTCACGTGCCCGAGCAGCAGCGTTCCTCAACGCAAGCGAGCAGAAGGCCTGAGGCGAAATCGGGACCGCTGAGTGTTGCGTCGGTATCGGTCATGAATGCTCCTTCGCCAGGAATTGCGCCAGAGCGAGGCGCAGTGTCGACACGCTGCCGGCACTCGTCTGTGCGCGAGCGCATGCAAGCCGTCGCGCATTCGGATCAGTGCCGGCGCCGACCACGTTCTCGACGTGGGAGCCGAGAAATAACCGCGGTCCTTCTGGATGAGGGTCTTACTATCCACAGGTCGCTGAAGGCATTTGGGCGTAATTGCCCTGCTGGCGGGAAGGTCAGGGTTGGCGGGGTGCTTCGAGGTCGATGAGGCGCTCGGTCTGCTCCTCCCACGCCCGCAGGAGCTTCTTGGCGTGGCGTTGGTTGTCGATGGCTTGCTGTAGCAAGCTGGCATGCTCCGGCGACCCACGCCAGCGCGTTGGGCGTGCCGTTGCGCCGTTGCGCCGTTGCGCCAAAGGCTATCTGGGCTACTTGCGATTGAGTCAGCCCGGTTCTGTCGGCCACGCTCCTCGTAATCTGATCTAGGCGATGCAGGTTCTGTCCAACTTGCTCGAAGCTGCTGGACGAGCTCCCACTGCTTGTGCGGGTCGACCGACGCTTTGTAAGGCCTCGGCTGAATGCATCAGAAAGCACTGCGGATTGCTCGGTGCTAGCAGCAACCGCTTCACTGCGTGCCGCCGCAGCCTGCCGACTCGCCTCAGTCACATCCTGCTCACTGACTCGCACAGACACCACACGCGACGCATATGCACTACAGCGGGCGGCTGTTCGCGCTGACCGCGCAATGCCATGTAGGTCATCGGCCCGGACGAATCGAGCCACGAATGCGAAAACGAAGACCCAAACCCTACCCTTGGCTGAAGACGCCCAGGTCTCACGCTCGCAGCCAAGTTCAGCGCTACGGCCATGCCTGGGCAACAAAGTAGGTGCAAATCGGACTAGGCCCGCTCATCGCCGCGCTTGTGCGGGCCGCATTCACCCCGGAGGCAAATGGCGTCTTCCGAATCTGATGGTCGGACACCGTCAAGCGGGCCCTTTCGGTGAGTTGGCGGCTCGTCAAGAACCTCGCTGTCGTCAGTAGCCAGCTTGCCCCGGCGGCGACCTGCGTCGGCCAGCGAGAGAGTCGATGCTCGCCGGAGGTGACATTAACGCCACCGGCATGGCCATGGCGCTCTGTGAGCGTGGACACCGGGTTGATGCTCAGTTCGTGCCGCTGGAGTTGCGTGGCAGGTAAATCACGCCATGCGTCAGCGCGAGGACCGCGACGCTGGCCACGCAGGCGAGTGCCGCCGCGAACGCGACCGCCTTGGTCGCGTGCGTCGGCGCGCGCTTGAGTGCTAACGAGCCGATCACGCTGTAGGCCAGGATCAGCAACAGCTTGGCGCCCAGCCAGCGTTCGCGCAGTGGGTGCAGCGACAGCATCCACCATAAGCTGCCGCCAGCGCCGATCAGCAGCGTGTCGATCGCCACGCTGGTGCGGCGCACGAGCGCGGTCATCGGCCAGCGCCCGCGGGCCAGCACGCCTATGCCACGCGCAGCGAACAGCGCCACGCTGATGGCGGCCAGTGCCATGTGCGCATGTTTGAAGGCGAAGTAGTGTTGGATCAAGGTTTCGGCCGGACCTGCAGTACCCGCATGCTGCCATGCGGAGTCGCGCTGTTCACCAGTGGCCGCGCAATGCGGCGCGCCAGGTGCGCGGCGGCTCGACATGCGTGAACAGCATGGACTTGTCGGACAGCCGCAGGTTGCTCAGGTTGTTGACCCCGAGGCTCAACGCCAGCCCCGCCGGCAGCGTGCGCACCAGGTGCGCGCCGATCAGCGTCAGCCCCGGCACTGGCTCCGATGGTGCAGCGATGGTCAGCGACGGTAACCGCTGCCCGGCGCTGTGCTCGCCATGCAGCCCGGCCTTCCAGGGCCCGCCTTGCCAGTCCAGGCGCAGTGTCAGGCTGTGGCGCGGCCGCCTGTCCAGGCGTTGATGGTCGCCGCTTCTGGCGTCCAGGTAGGTGTAGCTCAGGCCGAACGAAAAGCCGGCGCCCAGCGGCCCGGTGGCCGAGGACTCAAGCCCGCGCAGGCGTGCGCGCAGCAGATTCTCGTAGGTGTAGGTGCCCGTGCCTGGCACCTTGGCGGGGCTCACCAGGCGCACCTCGATCAGGTC
>JBBQZM010000030.1:0-24579 GCA_038207685.1 Burkholderiales bacterium | reverse complement strand
ACCGAGGGCATCCGCGACTACAACATCGCGAGCCAGGAGCGCATCGTGCGTGGGCGCATGCCCACGATGGAGATCATCGGCGAGCGCTTTGCCCGCAACATCCGGCTGGGGCTGTTCAACCTGATCCGCAAGAGCCCTGAGGTCTCGATCGGCGGCGCCAAGGTCATCAAGTACAGCGCCTTCCTGCGAGAGATCGTGGTGCCGACCAACTTCAACATCGTCTCGGTCAAGCCGCTGCGCGGCAGCGGGCTGATCGTCTGTGACCCGTCGCTGGTCTTCGCGGTGATCGACGCCATGTACGGCGGCAGCGGCAAGTACCACACCCGCATCGAGGGCCGCGACTTCTCGGCCACCGAGCAGCGGGTGATCGAGCGCCTGGTCGGCGTCATCATCAACGAGTACCGCAAGGCGTGGGCCGGCATCTACCCGATCGAGCTGGAGTTCCAGCGTTCGGAGATGCAGCCGCAGTTCTGCAACGTGGCCTCGGCCAGCGAAGTGGTGGTGGCCACCAGCTTCACCATGGAAGTGGGTGACATCAGCGGCACGGTGCACATCTGCATCCCGTACAGCACGCTGGAGCCGATCCGCGACGTGCTCTACAGCTCGCTGCAGGGTGATGTCGAGCCCGACCGGCGCTGGGTGGAACTGCTGCGCAGCCAGATCCAGGCTGCCGACGTGCCGCTGGTGGCCGAGCTGGCCACCGCCCGTGCCACCGTCGAACAGTTGCTGGCCTTCAAGCCGGGCGACTTTGTCGAGCTGGACCTGCTGCCGATGATCCAGGCCAAGGTCGATGGTGTGCCGGTGTTCGACTGCCACTACGGCACCTCCAATGGCCGCAACGCCATCAAGATCGATCGTTTGTTGACCGGCACCGGCAAGGGCTGGTTGGGAGAATCTCATGAGTGACGCTGCCGCAGGTTTGACCGACCAGGACCGCATGGCCGCCGAGTGGGCTGCCGAACTGGAGAACGCCAAACCACTGTCCACCCGCGAGAGCCCCCGCGAGACGGCCAGCGAGCTGGCGCAACCGGCCGCCACCGCCGCGCAGTTTGCCAACTTCGCCAGCCGGCCCAGCGGCCAGATCACGCCTGGCAACGACCTCAACATGATCCTGGACATCCCGGTGCAGTTGACCGTGGAACTGGGCCGCACCCGCATCCCGATCAAGCACATCCTGCAACTGGCCCAGGGCTCGGTGGTGGAGCTCGAGGCGCTGGCCGGCGAGCCGATGGACGTGCTGGTCAACGGTTATCTGATCGCCCAGGGCGAGGTGGTGGTGGTCAACGAGAAATTCGGCATCCGCCTGACCGACATCGTCACCCCCAGCGAGCGCATGCGCCGCCTCAGCCGCGGCTGAGCCCTGCCGATCAAGCCCCCCAACCATGACTGCTGGTTCCTACCTCGGCCCCTTGGCGGCCTTTGCGCTGATCCTGGCGCTGATTCCTGCCGCCTTGTGGCTGCTCAAGCGCACACCGCTGGGCGGTGCCGCTGGCGGCCAGGGCCTGCGCCTGATCGGCGCGTTGCCGCTGGCACCCAACCAGCGCATCGTCACCGTCGAGGTCGGCAGCGGCGAAGACCGCCGCTGGCTGGTGCTGGGTGTCACGCCGGCGGGCATCAACACCTTGCACAGCCTGCCGCCGCAGGCCGAGCCGCCGGCCGCCGGCACGGCACAGCCGTTGTTTGCCCAGTTGCTGCAACGCCAGCAGCGCGGCGGCGCGGCCAGCAACACCAGCCAGCCCGGGAGCGCTGATGTCCGCTGAAGCCCGGACTCATTTTTCGCGCTTGGCGCGCCACGCCGGCCTGATGCTGGGCTTGTCGGTGTTATCGGCGCTGCCTGCAGCGGCTTTAGCGCAGAGCCAGGCCGCCGGCCCCGGCCTGCCGTTGTTGATCGGCCAGGCCAGCGGCGGCACCGCCTACTCGGTGCCGGTGCAGACCCTGCTGTTCTTCACCGCGCTGACCTTTCTACCGGCAGTGGTGCTGATGATGACCGGCTTCACCCGCATCGTCATCGTGCTGTCGCTGCTGCGCCAGGCGCTGGGCACCCAGGCCGCGCCACCCAACCAGGTGATCGTGGGCCTGAGCCTGTTCCTGACCTTCTTCGTGATGTCACCGACGCTGGACAAGGTCTACACCCAGGCCTGGGAGCCCTACCAGGCGCAGACCATCGAGTTTGGTGAGGCGGTAACCCGCGCCGGCCAGCCGATGCGCGAGTTCATGCTCAAGCAAACGCGGCACAGCGACATGGCCTTGTTCGCCAAGCTGGCCAAGGTGCCGGCCGAGGTCAAGCCTGCCGAGATGCCCTTCACGGTGATCGTGCCGGCCTTCGTGGCCAGCGAGCTGAAGAGCGCGTTCCAGATTGGCTTCATGATCTTCATCCCCTTCCTGATCATCGACATGATCGTCGCCAGCGTGCTGATGAGCCTGGGCATGATGATGCTCAGCCCGGTGCTGGTGAGCCTGCCCTTCAAGCTGATGTTGTTTGTGCTGGCCGATGGCTGGAACCTGCTGCTCGGATCATTAGCCGCCTCATTCGCCACTTAAACGGAAAGGATCGCCGCCGGGCCGTCCCAAGGCGGTCCCTCCCCCTCGGGGGGGCGACGCCGCAGGCGTCTTGGGGGCCACATCAAATGGACAGCCAACAAGCCTTCCACCTCGGCCAGCAAGGCCTGTACATGCTGCTGCTGGTGTCAGCGCCGCTGCTGCTCACCGTGCTGGTGGTCGGCCTGGTGATCAGCATCTTCCAGGCCGCCACGCAGATCAACGAGACCACGCTGAGCTTTGTGCCCAAGGTGGTGGCCGCGGTGGCGGTGCTGGCCATTGCCGGGCCCTGGATGCTGACCATGCTTGTCGAGTACATCCAGCGCACCTTGCTGGCAATTCCGACAGCGCTGGGATGACCCACCCCCGAAGCGCCTTCGGCGTCCTTGCAGGCCGCGCCGGGCCAGAGGCCCAGCCCTTCGGCAGGCGCAATCGGCGAGCCGATGGTGTCCGGCCTCGGCCCCCTCAAGGGGGTGACGCCAGTGGCCCGGCGAAGCCGGATCCACGGCGTCCCCTGGGCCGGGCCGGTGCCTACCTCGAACCCATCCTGGCGTGATCAACCTCACTGAAGCCCAGCTCCTGGCCTGGTTGACGCCGCTGCTCTGGCCCTTCATCCGCGCGCTGGCCTTGCTGGCCAGCCTGCCGGTGTTCAGCCAGCGGGCGGTGCCGATGCGGGTGAAGATCGGCCTGGCGCTGTTCATCGCCATCGCCGCCCAGCCCTCGCTACCAGTGATGCCCTTGATCGCGCTCGATTCGGCACAGGCGGTGATGGCGGTGGTGCAGCAGGTGCTGGTCGGGCTGACGCTGGGTTTTGCGGTGCGCGTGGTGTTTGCCGCGGTGGAACTGGGCGGTGAGCTGATTGGGCTGCAGATGGGCCTGAACTTCGCCGGCTTCTTCGACCCCGCCACCGCCTCGCAGGGCACCGCCAGCAGCCGCTTTTTCGGCACCCTGGTGGCCTTCTTGTTCGTGCTGTCCAACGGCCACCTGATGCTGATCGGCGCGCTGGTGCGCAGCTTCGAGGTGTTTGCCGTCGGCGATGCACCGCTGGCCTTCCTGCAGCAACTGCAGCCGCAGCGTTGGGGCGCCGAGATCTTCATGCTCGGGCTGTGGATCGCCTTGCCGCTGGTCGGCATGCTGCTATTCGTCAACCTGGTGCTGGGCGTGATCTCGCGCGTGGCACCGCAGATCAGCGTGTTCTCGGTCGGTTTTCCGATCACCGTGTCGGTCGGCCTGATCGGCATGCTGCTGACCTTGCCGCTGCTCGAGCAGCCCTTTGCGATGGCGCTGATGCGCATGATCGAGCAGTTCCAGTAGCAGCGTCCGGCCACACCAACCGCTGCTGGCGGGGCAGCCGGTGCAGCGAACGGGACAGCGGCTGAAAGACCGGCTGCGCTACGCTTGGCGCTTGGCCAAGCGACCCGCCCCATGACCGACAAGCTCTTCAGCCCGCTCAAACTCGGCCCCCTGACCCTGCAGCACCGCGTGGTGATGGCGCCGCTCACCCGCATGCGCGCCAGCGCCGACGGCAACGTGCCGCAGCCGCTGAACGCCGATTACTACGCCCAGCGCGCCAGCCCCGGCGGCCTGCTGATCGCCGAGGCCACGCCGGTCAGCTGGCAAGGCCATGGCCATCCCCTTGTGCCGGGCATCCACACCGAGGCGCAGGTGCTCGGCTGGCGCCAGGTCACCGATGCGGTGCATGCCCAGGGCGGCCTGAGCTTCCTGCAGCTCTGGCACACCGGTCGTGTCTCGCATTCCAGCCACCAGCGCGACGGCGGGCCGCCGGTGGGTCCGTCGGCGATCGCCGCCCAAGGCATGACAATGGACGCCCAGCGCCAACCCGTGCCTTACGAAGTGCCACGCGCGCTGGCAACCGAAGAGATGCCGGCGCTGGTCGAGACCTGGCGTGTGGCCACGGCCAATGCGATGCGCGCCGGTTTTGATGGCGTCGAGATCCACGGCGCCAACGGCTATCTGCTCGAACAGTTCTTGCAGTCGCGCAGCAACCAGCGCAGCGACCACTACGGCGGCAGCATTGAAAACCGCTGCCGGCTGCACCTGGAGATCGCCGCGGCGGTGGTTGGCGAGATCGGCGCCGAGCGCACCGGCATCCGGCTGTCGCCCTGGGGCATCGCCAACGACAGCGGCGAGGACGATCCACTGCCGCTGTACCGCCACCTGATCCAGGGCCTGGCCGCGCTGGACCTGGCTTACCTGCACCTGATCGAGCCGCGCGCCAGCGGCACCGGCAAGGCCGACATCGTGCGCGAGGGCCAGCCCGCGGCGGCTGAAGTTTTCCGTGCGCTGTGGCCGAATGTGCTGATCGCCGCCGGCGGTTTTGACCGCACCGGCGCGCTGCAGGCGGTGGCCGACGGCCACTGCGATGCCGTGGCCTTCGGCCGCTACTTCATCTCCAACCCCGACCTGCCGCAGCGCCTGCGCCAGGACGCGCCGCTGACGCCCTACCACCGGCCAACCTTCTACACCGCGGGTGCGGCGGGTTACACCGACTACCCGACGCTGGCGCAGCAGGCTGCGGCCTGAGCCGCAGCCGCCGCGGGATCAATCGCGGAAGGACGTCGCCGGGCTCGGCTCCAGCCGGCGCAACAGGGCGCGCCATTCGCGCAGGTGGGGGTCGGGCTTGCCGGCCATGGCCTTGCTGGCACCGCTCTCGTACTGGCGGGCGGTGTGCTCGCAGACCTCGGGTGACAAGGCCTGCACCGGCATACCGCTGGCCTGGATCGCCATCTGCACGCGGCAGGCGCGGTCGAGGTTGAGCATCAGGATGAAGGCCTCGGCCACGCTGCGGCCCAGCGTCACCAGGCCATGGTTGCGCAGGATCAGCACCTTCTTGCTCGGGCCCAGGTCGGCCACCAGGCGCTCACGCTCCTCATGGTCGAGCGCGATGCCTTCGTAGTCGTGGTAGGCCACACGGTCGTAGAACTGCAGCGACCACTGGTTGATCGGCTGCAAGCCGTCGGCCAGCGACGACACCGCCACACCGGCCACGGTATGGGTGTGCAGCACGCAGGTGGCGTCATGGCGCGCCGCATGTACCGCGCTGTGGATGGTGAAGCCAGCCGGGTTCACTTCCTCGGTCGAACCGTCGAGGATGCGGCCCTGCAAGTCGATCTTGACCAGTGACGAGGCAGTGATGTCCTTGAACAGCCAGCCGTAGGGGTTGATCAGGAACTGGTCCTCGGTGCCGGGTACACGCGCCGAGATGTGGGTGTAGATGCTGTCTTCCATGCCGGTCAGTGCGACCAGCCGGTAGGCGGCGGCCAGGTCCTCGCGCATCGCGCGCTCGGCGTGGGTGACAGCCGCTGCGGGGCGGCGGATCTCGGCGTCGTTCATCTGCATTGGGGGCTCCAGGTGGGTGCGGCGGCGGGCGCCGGGGAATCGGTCAGGCGGTGTCGACTGGGCAGTGCGCCCGGCCGGCCGCGGCCAGACCGAGAGCTTAGGCCGGATCACCGTCCGGCGGCTGTCATCGGACGGACAGTGAGCCCGATGGCCGCTCAGTCTCTCAGCCGCCCAGCGCCTTGAACCAGGCCACCCGGTTGACCCGTTCGCCCAGCCGGGCCTGCAGCGCTGCCGTCAGGCCGCGCTTAGTAACGTTTAGGGGGGCCAGCACGCGCTTGAGTGTCGGCAGCACGATGGACTTGTCTTCGAAGATCGCGGTCCAGATGCCACGGCCAGGTGCACAGACGAGCCGTCGGCATTGGCGCGCAGCGCGATGGCACCGAACTGCTCCGCGTTGCCCAGTTGCCCCTGCACCACCACGGTGGCGCTCATCGGCTGGCCGGGCACGCCCGGCTGCTCGTCCAGTGTGCCGGCCGACACCTGGGCGTTCTGCGCCCGGATCGCGCTGTTGACGTCGGCCGGGCTGAGGCCAATGGCCACCAGCTTGGCCGGATCAAGCCAGATGCGCACCGCCCGCTCGGTGCCGAACAACTGGGCCTGGCCGACGCCGGCGATGCGCTGCAACTCGGGCTGAATAAAACGCGCCGCATAGTCGCCCGGCGACACCGGATCGTCGGCCGGGTTGCTGGAGGTCAGCGAGACAAACAACAGGAAGTTCGAGCGCGACTTGTCGATGCGCACACCCTGCTGCACCACCGCGCTGGGCAGCCGCGGCGTGGCCCGCGCCAACCGGTTCTGCACCTCCACCTGGACCAGTTCGATGTTGTTGCCCGCCTCGAAAGTGGCGGTGATCGTGCCGCTGCCGTTGGCCTGGGCGATCGACTCCATGTAGATCATGTCCGGCGCGCCATTGAGCTCTTGCTCGATCACCGACAGCACGCTGTCTTCCAGCACCTTGGCCGAAGCGCCAGGGTAGACGGCCGTGATGACGATGGCCGGCGGCGCTACCGACCGGTATTTCGAGACCGGCGGCTTGGTGATGGCCGCGCCGCCGAGCACGACGATGAACAGCGCGATGACCCAGGCGAACATCGGCCGGTCGATGAAGAAGCGGGAAAGCATGGGTGAAACTCCCGATTCAGCGGCTGGCGGCCGAAGCGGGCGCGGCGGCCGATGGCGCAGGCGCTGGCCACCGCCGAGTCCCATGCCCAGCGGCTGCCTGGCAGCGACCCGCTGGACGCCCTGCATGCGCTGGCGCTGGAGCCGTTTGCGCTGATGCAGCGCGACCCGCGCTGCTGGCCGGGCTGCGCACCCGTGCCGGCTGAGCGAGTCGGCTCAGCCGGTCGGTAGCAGCCATTGCAGCGGGCTTGACGCCACCCCCTTGCGCGGGGCCTGCAGGCGGCATAGGCTGAATTCGCGGCACCCCGCGCCGGCCAGGGGGGCCGCGGCTGGTTCCACAGTCGCGCCGGCGGAGGAGCATCCTGATGTCAAGCCCAGAAACCCCCGACACGGTTGCCGCGTCCGTGTGCAGCATCCGTACCCTGGCCCTGGTGGGGCCGGCGGCCGGCGGCAAGACCAGCCTGGCCGAGGCCTTGCTGGCCGCCAGCGGCGCGATCAACAGCCTCGGCAGCCTGGAGCGTGGCACCACGGTCAGCGACTTCGACCCACTGGAGCGCCGCATGTTGCACTCGCTGAACTCGGCGGTGATGCACACCGAGTGGCTAGGCAGCCGCATTCACTTGATCGACACCCCCGGTGCTGCCGACTTCGTCGGCCAGAGCCTGCCGACGCTGGAAGCGGTAGAGACTGCGGTGGTGGTGATCAATGCGGTCAACGGCATCGAGCCGATGGCCGTGCGCATGATGCAGCAGGCGGCCGAGCGCGGCCTGGACCGGCTGATCGTGATCAACAAGATCGACGCCCCGGGCATCAACCTGGCTGCCCTGCTGGCCGATCTGCAGGCCACCTTCGGCAAGGAGTGCCTGCCGCTGAACCTGCCGCAGACCCAGCCCAATGGCGGGCCGACGCAGGTGCTGGACTGCTTCTTCAACCGCGACGGCGACAGCGACCTGGGACCGGTAGAAGCGGCGCACCGCGCGCTGGTTGAACAGGTGGTCGAGGTCGACAGCGATTTTGTCGAGCGCTACCTGGAAGCCGGCGACATCGACGCCAGCGAGTTGCACGCGCCGCTGGAGCAAGCGCTGCGCGAAGGCCATCTGGTGCCGGTGTGTTTTGTCTCGGCGCGCACTGGCGCCGGGGTGCAGGCGCTGCTGGATGTCATCCACCACCTGCTGCCGCATCCCGGCGAAGGCAATCCACCCGACTTCCTCAACGGCGAAGGTGACAAGGCTATGCTGATGCATGCCCAGCCCGATCCGGCGCTGCATGTGCTGGCCCATGTCTTCAAGGTCACGGTCGATCCTTATGTGGGCAAGCTGGGCGTGCTGCGAGTGCACCAGGGCACCATCAGCACCGGCAGCCAACTCTATATCGGCGACAGCCGCAAGCCCTTCAAGGTGGCGCACCTGTACCGGCTGCAAGGCAAAGGCCATGTCGAGGTGGCCGAAGCGGTGCCAGGCGACATCTGCGCGATTGCCAAGGTGGACGAGTTGCACTTCGACGCCGTGCTGCACGATGCCGCCGACGACGACCACATCCACTTGAAACCGCTGCCCTTCCCGGTGCCGGTACACGGCCTGGCGATCTCGCCCAAGCGGCGCGGCGACGAGCAACGCATGTGGGAGATCCTCGGCAAGCTGGTCGACGAGGATGTCTGCCTGAAGGTCGAGCATGTGGCCAGCACCAACGAGACCGTGGTTTATGGCCTGGGTGAACTGCACCTGCGCATGCTGCTGGAGCGGCTGCGCGAGGTGCACCGATTCGAGGTGGAGACCCGGCCGCCGCGCATCGCCTACCGCGAGACCGCCACCGCCGCCGCCGAAGGCCACCACCGCCACAAGAAGCAGAGCGGCGGCGCAGGCCAGTTCGGCGAGGTCTTTCTGCGCGTCGAGCCCCTGCCGCGCGGCGAGGGCTTCGAGTTCGTCGATGCGGTCAAGGGCGGCACCATCCCCGGCACCTACATCCCGGCGGTGGAGAAGGGCGTGCGTGAGGTGCTGGCCAGCGGCGCGATTTCCGGCCATCCGGTGGTCGATGTGCGCGTCACCGTCTACGACGGCAAGCACCACAGCGTGGACAGCAAGGAGATCGCCTTCATCACCGCCGGCCGCAAGGCCTTCATGGCGGCGATGCGCGAGGCGCGGCCCATCGTGCTGGAGCCCATCGTCAATGTCGAGATCAGCGCGCCGTCCGTCCACATGGGCGACATCACCGGCGACCTGTCGTCGCGGCGCGGCCAGGTGGCCGGCACACGCAACGGCCAAGGCGAACAGATGGTCATCGAAGGCCAGGCGCCGATGTCTGAGCTGATGGGTTACCAGACCCGGCTCAACGCGATGACCAGCGGCGTTGGCCAGTACACGCTGGCCTTGTCGCACTACGAGGCGGTGCCGCCGGCGGTGCAGCAGCAACTCACCGCCGGCTGGCAGGCGCGCGACGAGGACTGAGAGGCCATCGGATGCATCGCGGTGGGCGGGGCCACGATGCCCGCCTGCGCAAGCGCCGTTTATCATGCAGGCATGACTCCTGTCCACGACGTTGCGCGCATCCGCCTCGACAACACGATGCGGCTGTTCGACGAATTTGTACAGGCCGCCGTCAAGCAACCCGATGCCGCCGCCCTGCGCGGTCTGGAACGGCGCTTTGCCGAGAAACTCCAGATCCAGCCCAGTTACTGGAGCCAGATCAAGGGCCGCTCGCGGCAGATCGGCGAACGTCTGGCGCGGCAGTTCGAGCAACTGTGCCGCAAGCCAGTGGGCTGGATGGACCAGCCGCACGATGCGCCGCCCGCCGCCGCCGCCGTGCCACTGACCGGCTTGCAAGCGCCGCCGGCCAACCAGCCGCAGGACGACGATGAACGCTTCATCGTCGGCCTGGTGCTGACCTACTACCGTCGCCATCCGCAACGCGCGCGCACCCGCTTGCTCGATCTGCTGGGCGAGGTGCTGACGCCGCCCGCTGCCGAGCCCTCGCGCGCAGTCGTCAACGCGCGGGCCGCCGCGGCCAAGGAAGCACGCACCGCCGCCACACCCGTGGCCGACGACCAGGCGCTGTGGGCGCGCAGCAAGAGCGGCGTGGCGCCGCTGAAGACCAAGCGCTGAAGTGTCCGAAGTGCGCCCGAAGTGCGCCCGAAGTGCGCCCGAGGTGCGCCCGAGGTGCGCTCAAGGTCTGCGCGGTGGGCAGCGGATCAGGACAAACCCGAGTCAGCCACAAAACACTTGCGCAAGATAAATTATTGTTTATCATTCGCCCAAGTTTCGGCGCTGCCAGCGCCTTGGCGATACCCACCGATCCACCCCCAACCCGAGCTGCTGCCGCCAACATGTTCAAGCCGATCCAGACCCCTCACCGCTGCCTGACCAGCCCTGTCGCTGGCGCATGCGCTGTGCGTCTGCACACGGCAACGAGCCTGCCGCGCGCCAGCCGTCTCAACGCCACAGCAGTTGCCGGTGCCGCACCGGGATAGCGCCCCAACCGCGCATCCCCCACGGCCCGGACGCTGCCAAGCTTCCGGGCCGTTTGCTTTCTTGCTGCCGTTTCTTGCTCCCGTTTCCTGTTGTCAATTGCTGCTTGCGTTTCCTGCTTGTGTTTCCTGCCCTCGTTGCCCGATCCACCCACCGCGCCCCGCGCGAAGGAGAACCCCCCATGAAGATCCACCTCCATCTGCCCAAGCCCCGCAACCCGCTGGCCCTTGCCGCCCGGCGGCGCCTGGCGGGCGCCCACCGGCGCAGCGCCAGCGCCCAGCGCCAGCGTGCGGCGCTGGCGCTGCGCCGCGAATTGCAGCACGAACGACACCCCCTGCCCTGAACCCACTGGCGAGCCGACCACCACGCGATCGGCCGCCCACGGAGATCACCATGAGCCAGCCTCTCTACGGATTCAATGGACCGCTGACCGCCCCCGCCGGCGGCCCGCCCCCGCTGCGACGCTTTGCCGCCAGCGCCCTGCGTCGGGCCAGCCGCTGGCTGGCGCGCCTGTCCAGGCGCCTGGCCGAGCGCCGGCGTGAGGGCCGCACCCTGGCGCCTATCGAACTGGAGTTTTATGCCGAGGCCGGCGCACCGGAAGGCGCGCTCTACCTCAACGGCAAGCTGGTCGGCACCCTGCATGGCGTCAACCGGCTCTGAGACTGGCGGATGCGGGCGTCCTTGCGGCGCTCAAGTCCGACCAGGATTTGCCGACAACCCGGGACGACACGTCGACAAAGGTGCGCCATGGCCCAGGCCGAACAATCTGCCGCCGACCCCGCCCACGGGGGCGGCGGCTTCATCAGCACCGCGCTGCCGGATGTCGCGGGCTGGCAAGTTGCTTTCGAGCAACGCGAGATTCCCGTGCTGGCCGTCACCGCCGAGGTGCTGGAAGACCTGCGCGCCAACGAGGATGCGGTCGATGCCCACTTGCTGGCTGAGACCGTCGCGCCCGACCCGCTGATGACGCTGAAGCTGCTGCGCCATGTGGCGATGCTGCGTCGGGGCCGTGGCCACACCGATGCCGAAACCGCCACCGAAGCGCTGGTGATGCTGGGCATCACGCCGTTCTTCCGCGACTTCGGGCCCCAGCCCTCGGTGGAACAAGGGCTGGCTGACCAGGGCGAAGCGCTGGCCGGGCTGCGCCGGGTGTTGCGGCGCTCGCACCGCGCCGCCCGCTTTGCACTGGGCTTTGCGGTGCACCGGCGCGACCACGACGCCGCGCTGATTCACGAGGCCGCGCTGCTGCACGACTTTGCCGAGATGCTGCTCTGGGTCCATGCGCCGGCGCTGGCCCAGGCGATGGCGGTCTGGCAGCAGGCACACCCGGGATCTCGCTCGTCCGAGGCGCAGCGCCAGGTGCTCAACATCGAACTCGGCGAGCTCCAGCAAGCGCTGATGAAGGTCTGGCGGCTGCCTTCGCTATTGGTGCAGATCAGCGACCACCGCGCCAGCCACCTCGACCAGGTGCGCAATGTGCAGTTGGCGATCCGCGTGGCGCGCCACAGTGGTCAGGGCAGGGACGACCCGGCGCTGCTCGATGATGTCATTGAAGTGGCCAGGCTGCTCAACCTGAGCCCGGTGCACGCCCAGCACCTGCTGCACGACCTCGATCACTGAGGCTTGGCCGGCGCGACCGCCAGCCAGCGTTGCGCTTCGTCCCAGATCGCCGGCTGTTCCACCATGTCGACATGGGCCACCGCCGGCAGATGTCGGTTGTCGGCGCCGGCCAGCATGGCGGCGCTGGCCGGAAAGACGATGTTGTCGGCATGGCTGTAAAAACAAGTGAACAGTGCCCGCCGCGCCGCTGGCTCGGCCGCCGCCAGCGCCACCAGCCAGGGATGGCCAGGCCGCAACTGGCGCGCATTGGGGCTGTGACCAAACCGCGCCATCCAGGTGCCCTGGTGCGGCGCGCCGATGGTGATCACCCTCAACACCCGGGCATCGGCGGCCGCGGGATCGGGTTGCGCCGCCAGCCAGGCCCGCACCACCACACCGCCCATGCTGTGCGCCACCACCAGCGGCGGCCGGCCGCTGCGCTGTTGCAGTTCAGCCACCGCGCGGTCTATCGCCGGCAACCAATCGTCGATGCGGCCGAAGGCGGGCGTCAGAGTCAGCGCGGTGTACGGTACCCCCTGTGCGCGCAGCCTGCGCAGCCAGGACGTCCAGACCGCGCGGTTGCAGAAGTAGCCGTGCACCAGCAGCACGGCGGTCTGCCCGGGGCCGCCCGGCAGATCCGGCAAACGCCGAGCGAAAAACGGCTGGCGCCAGCTGAATGTCAACCAGGAGGCCCGCACCTCGCCGGCCCAGGCACGCATCAGCAGCCATGCGCCGGCACGCGGTGCCGCCGCATCGCGGCCAAAGGCAGCCAGCAGCAGGAACTCGATCGCCAACAGTGGCGCCTGCGGCAGCAGCGCCAAGGCCACACCGGCCAACATTGCAGCGGCGCCTAGCCCGGCGCGCTGTGCCCAGGCCAGCCAGGCCAGTGCGGCCAGCACACTGGCGGTGACGATCAGGGCTTGCAAACGGGCAATCATGGTCACAGTCTCGCACCGCTGCAGGTCGCCGATTTTGGGGGCAGCGGTCTACAGTGCCTATGGCACCCGGCGTCCGCGTTAACCTCAGCACATGACTTCCCCGGCTGCCACACGCATCATCGAGCACCTGAACACCGTAGCCCGGCTGCGCGACCGGCGCACGGCCGATCCCGAACTGGGCCGCAGGGTGCTGGCGCTCAAGACCTATCAGGCGCGGCGCTTTGAGCACACCTATGCCGACTTGCTGGCCAGCGCGCGCTACCAGGGGGCGGCGCGTTTTTTCCTCATTGAGTTGTACGGCCCGCAGGAGTTCGCCAAGCGCGATGACCAGTTCGGCCGCGTGGTGCCGGCGCTGGTGCGCATGTTTCCCGAAGAGCTGGTGGGCACCCTGGAACTGCTGGGCCAGTTGCATGCGCTGACCGAGGCGCTGGACGACAGCGCGGCCAGCCACCTGCCCGCACTGCCGCCGGACGCGCCAGGCTATGCCGCGGCCTGGCTGGCCACCGGACGCGCCGATGCGCGCGAACGCCAGATTCAGCTGACGCTGCAGATTGGCGCGGCGCTTGACCGCTACACCCGCAAGCGCCTGTTGCGCGCCACCCTCAAACTGATGCGCAAGCCCGCGCAGAGCGCCGGCCTGGGCGATCTGCAGCAGTTCCTGGAGAGCGGCTTCGACGCCTTTGGCGCGATGAACGGCGCCACCGAGTTCCTGGACTGGGTCGGCGAACGTGAGCGCGCACTCGCCGCCGCGCTGTTTGCGCCGGACGCAGTGGCCGCGGCGGCGCTGCCGCAGGCGCAACGGCCGCCGGTGCTGGCGGCATTGCCCTGACCGCCCTTGCCTCAGGCTGCAGCGGTCGCCCTGGTGGCAGAGCCGCCGAGCCCGCTGTGATGCAATCGCGGCTTACACCGCCCGCGCCATAGCCGATGCCCCAACCCACCGCCAACATCCCCGCCACGCTGGCCCAGTTGCAGACCCAGGTACTGGTGCGCGGCTGGCTGTCGGCCAACAACATCGTGTTCCAGGGCGACGCGCACGGCGGCAGCGTGGTCGACAGCGGCTACATCAGCCATGCGCCGCAGACCCTGGCACTGATCGAGCGGGCGCTGGCCGGCGCGCCGCTGGCCGAACTGGTCAACACCCACCTGCACAGCGACCACTGCGGTGGCAATGCCGCACTGGTGCAGCGCTGGCCGAGCGTGCGCATCAGTGTGCCGGCAGCCTCGCGCGGCAAGCTGCAGCCCTGGGACGAAGCCCAGCTGAGCTACCGCGAGACCGGTCAGCGCTGCGAGCCCTTCACGCCGCAGGCCTACATCGCCGACGGCGACACGCTGCAGCTCGGCGGCCGCGACTGGCAAGTGCATGCCGCGCGCGGGCACGACAACGACGCGGTGCTGCTGTTCGAGCCCGAGACCGCCACCTTGATCAGCGGCGACGCGCTGTGGGAAAACCGGCTGGCGATCATCTTCCCCGAGTTGTCGGGCGACCCCGGCTTCGACGCCGCGTTTGACGCGCTGGCCTTGATTGAGCGGCTGCAGCCTCGGTTGGTGCTGCCCGGCCACGGCCAGCCCTTCACCGATGCGGCCGCAGCGCTGGCGGCCTCGCGCCAGCGCCTGCAGGCCTTTGCCGCGTCGCCGATCCGGCATCGCCAGCATGCCGCCCGCGCGCTGCTGGTCTACCACCTGTTGGAGCACCGCGTGCGGCCGCGCCTGGCGCTGATCGACTTCATGGCGGCCACGCCGATTTTCCTCAAGGCGCTGCAATGCGCCGATGACCCGGCCTTGGCCCGCCAACGCGCCGTCGAGATCATCGACCGGCTGCTGGCCGACGGGGTTCTGAGCCAAACGGGCGAGCACCAGGCCGCGCAGGTGGCGATCGTCGCCGGCGATTGACCCGGACGGCTGGCGCACCAGCCGCCGCGCCGCTCAGCGGGTGGACGGCCGGCCGTTGTCGCTGACTTCGCTCTGACCTGACTCGCCGGCTGGCAGCGGCTGCGGCGCCAGTTGACCGGGCGCTACCATGGTCGGCATGACCATCTGCCCGGGTGCGGCACCCGCCAGATTGGGCGGCAATCTCAGCGAGACGCCCGGCTGGCCGGGCATGGGCACTGCCTGCGGCACTTCGCCCGGCCGGCCGCGGTTGGCATCGGCCAGCGGCGGCAAGGCCAGCGTGAAGCCGGGCAGGCCGCCGCCGGGGCCCAACTCGGCCTGGCGGTGGCTGACCGCCAGCAGCTTGACCCCGGGCTCGATCTCGCGGCCAACACCCACACTGCGCGCCGGCTTGCCATCGACCGAAATCAGCGCCAGCCCGCTGGCCTGGCCCTGGCGCGGCGCCACCACACCCAGCAGCTTGAAGCGGCTGTCGACCACCACCGGCGCCGCCGACTCAGCCACCTTGACCGGCGGCGTGCCCAGCAGCCGCGCCAGACCGGCGCCGCTGGGGGCGCCGGCGCCGACCACTTGCGCGCCGGCAGGCACCGGCGTGGCGCGGATGAACATCGGCAAGCCCCAGACCACTGTCGTGGCCAGCACGGCGGCCCAGATCAGCAAGGTCAAGAGGCGAGCGGTCATGCGGCGATTATCATGCAGCGACTGTCATTTCCGGCCCGCTCAGACCCGCCATGAGACTTACCCCTGCCCTCGCTCGCCGGTTGCAAGCCCTGCGCCGCGGCTTCACGCTGATCGAGCTGATGGTGGTGCTGGTGATCATCGGCGTGCTGGCCGCGCTGATCGTGCCCAATGTGCTGGACCGCACCGACGACGCCCGCGCCACCGCAACGCGCGCCGATATCAACAACCTGATGCAGGCGCTCAAGCTGTACAAGCTGGACAACCAGCGCTATCCCAGCGCCGAGCAGGGGCTGGAGTCGCTGGTGCGCAAGCCCACCGCAGGCGCAGTGCCGCCCAACTGGCGCGCCTACCTGGACAAACTGCCGGCCGACCCCTGGGGCCGGCCCTACCAGTACATCTACCCGGGCGTGAAGGGCGAGATTGATGTGTTCAGCCTCGGTGCCGACGGCCAGGCCGGCGGTGACGGCAAGAACGCCGACATCGGCTCCTGGCAATAGGCCGGCGCTGCAGCCGCTGTCCTTGCCGAGGCTTCGCCGCGCGGCGGCCGGCTTCACGCTGATCGAGCTGCTGCTGGTGTTGCTGATCATCCTGATGGTCTCGGGGCTGGCCAGCCTGGCCCTGCGCGATGGCGGCGATGCCCGACTCGAACGCGAATCCTTGCGCCTGGCGGCTTTGCTCGAGGCCGGCCGTGCCGAGGCCCGCGCCAGCGGACTGGCGGTGCGCTTTGAGCTGGTCGGCGATACGGAGCGCCAAGGCGGCGACGCCAATTTCCGTTTCATCGGCCTGCCATCCGGCAGCACCCTGCCCAGCCGCTGGCTGGACAGCGAGGTGCTGGCCCGCATCGACGGTGCCCGTGCGCTGCGCCTGGGCCCCGAGCCGCTGATCGGCGCCCAGCGCATCGTGCTCAGCCTGGGCCAGCGCCAGCGCGTGCTGGCCACCGACGGCCTGTCGCCCTTTGCGCTGGTCGAAGTGCCGGCCACACCATGACGCGGCGCAGCGGCTTCACTCTGGTTGAGGTGCTGGTGGCGCTGGCGATCACCGCGATGGCGCTGGGCGCCGGGCTCAAGGCCGCAGGCGCACTGACCGACAACGCCCAGCGCCTGGCCGAAGTCACTGCCGCGCACTGGTGCGCCGACAACGCACTGGTCGGGCTGCGCCTGGCGGGCCAGTTTCCAGGCACCGGTGAAACCGAGTTCGCCTGCAGCCAGCTGGGCCGTGATTTCCGCGGCCTGCTGCGTGCGCAGAGCACGCCCAACCCGAATTTCCACCGCGTTGATGCGGTGGTGATGAACGATGCGGGCCAGGTGATGGCCACCTTGTCCACCGTGCTGGGGCGGTATTGATGCCCACCCGTTTCCGAACGCAGCGTGGCTTCACGCTGGTCGAGGTGCTGGTGGCGCTGCTGATCATGGCAGTGATGGCGGCGATGGGCTGGCAGGGCGTGTCGAGCATGGCGCGCTCGCGCGACATCGGCGCCGCGGCCAGCGAGCGCACGCTGCTGCTGTCGACGCTGGTGGCGCAGTGGGAACAAGACCTGGCCGCGGTCTACGACAGCCCGCAGGTGCCGGGCCTGGCCTTCGACGGCGCCTCGCTGCGCCTGGTACGCCGCGCCGATGAGGGTGTGCAGGTCGTGGTCTGGTCGGTGCTGAGCGGCACTTGGCGGCGCTGGTCCGGCCCGGTGCTGCGTCGCAGCGGCGAGTTGCAGCAGTCCTGGCTGGCCAGCCAGCAGTTGCAGGGCAACGAGCCCGGCCAGCTCAAGCTGCTGGACGATGTGAGTGGCTGGCAGATCTACTTCTGGCGCGGCCAGGGCTGGAGCAATGCGCAGTCCAGCGGCGACCTGACCTCGACGGCCGGCGATGCCGCAGCCGCTGCCGCACCCCCAGCCAGCAGCGCCAGCGCGCCGCTGGTCAACCCAGCCAGCCTGCCGCGACGCGCCCAGTTGCCCACCGGCGTGCGGCTGCTGATCGACTTGGCCGAAGGCCAGCTGCAGCGCGATGTGATGCTGCCGCCCACACCATGAGCGCGCGAAACCAGCCCTCGGCGCTGCGGCGCCCGCCGGCGCGCGGCGCGGCACTGCTGGTGGCCATGGTGCTGCTCAGCGTGGTGGCCACGCTGGCGGCCGGCATGGTCTGGCAGCAGTGGCGGGCTATCCAGGTCGAGGCTGCCGAGCGCAGCCGGGCGCAGACCGCCTGGCTGCTGCAGGGTGCACTCGACTGGGCGCGGCTGATCCTGCGCGAGGATGCCCGCTCGGGCCGTGCTACCAGCCTTGACGAACCCTGGGCCACGCCGCTGGCCGAGGCGCGGCTGTCCAGCTTCCTGGCCACCGACCGCGACAACAACGCCGACGCTGACGCCGGACCCGAGGCCTTTTTGGCCGGCGCCATCGTCGATGCACAGGCACGCTACAACCTGCGCAACCTGTTGGCTGCCGGCAAGGTGGTGCCGGCACAGCTGGCGACCTTGCAGCAGTTGTGCACCAGCGTCGGCCTCGGCCCCGACACTGCCGACCTGATCGCCAGTGGCCTGGCGGCCGCCAGCCGCACCGACGGCGAGGACGCACCGCTGTCGCCACAAATGCTGGCCGATCTGCGCTGGCTGGGCCTGGACGCCTTGTCGATCGAGCGGCTGTCCGGCGTGGTGGTGCTGCTGCCTCTTGCCACGCCGCTCAACCTGAACACCGCTTCGCGTGAGGTGCTGGCGGCAGTGGTGCCGGGCCTGGACCTGGGCAGCGCCGACCGCCTGGTGCAGGCCCGCGCCAGGCAGCCGCTGCGCAACCTGGCTGAGGCCGCCGAGTTGCTGGGCAAGGGCGTGACGCTCAACGAGCGCGAGGTCGATGTCCGGTCCTCGTTCTTCGAAGTGCGCGGCCGCCTGCGGCTGGATCAGCGGGTGCTTGAGGTGCAGAGCCTGGTGCAGCGGCGCAACGGGCTGCAGGTAGTGGCCATCCAGCGCCAGCAACTGAGCAGCTTTGTGGCGCCGCCGCGATGACGCCGCAGCGGCCAGCGCCGTCGCCCTGCCGCACAATCCGCAGCGTCCCTGTCCGTCGTGAGGGTCAGCACGCCGGGCTGCCCGACAATGGCCGTGCCCGCCCGCCTCGGGCTGATGAACCCGTAGCTGAACCCGGCCCCCACACTTCCAGCCCGTCCGTCCGACCATGTCCTTGCTCGTGATCCTGCTGCCGGCCCCGGCCCTGGCAGATGCCCCCCCGCCGGCCGAGCCGCTGCGGCTGGACTGGCTGCTCAGCCCTGACGGCCTGACGCTGGCGCGCCGCGGCAACGACCTGCCCTCGGCCTGCCCGCGCGCTGACAGCGTGGTGGTGGTGGCGCCGGCGCAGTCGCTGGCCTGGCATCGGCCGATCGCGCCTAGAGCGCCGGCCAATCGCCTGCGCGCCGCGCTGGGCGGCGTGCTGGAAGAACAACTGCTCGCCGACGACCACGAGGTGCACCTGGCGCTGGCGCCACGCGTGGTGCCGGGCTCGCCGGTGTGGGTGGCGGCGATGGACAAGCGCTGGCTGCGCCGCCAGCTCGACGCGCTGGCCGCCGGCGGCCTGGTGGTCGACAGGCTGGTACCGGCCTGGGCGCCGCTGCTCGACGACGGCGTGGCACCGCTGGGCCACTTCAGCCCGGGCCAATCACTCGCCGAGGCGGGTGGGACCGCTGCGGGAGACGATGCCTTGCTGTTGTCGCTGGCCGATGCCGACGGCGCACTGTGCCTGCCCGCCGCCGGCGGCCTGGCCCGCACCTGGCTGCCCATCTGGCAGGCGCGCAACACGGTCTGGTCGGCAACGCCAGCGGCCGCGGCGGCGGCCGAGCAATGGCTGGGCGCGCCAGTGGCGGTGCGCAGTGACGCCGAGATGGCCTTGGCCGCCGTGCGCTCGCCCTGGAACCTGCTGCAGTTCGACCTCACGCCGCGCCACCGCAGCAGCCTGGCCGCGGGCAAGCTGCTGCGCCAGCTGCGCGGCCCGGCCTGGTCGGCCGCCCGCTGGGGGCTGGCGGCGCTGTTGCTGGTGCAGGTGCTGGGTCTGAATGTCCTGGCCTGGCAGCAGCAGCGGGCGCTGGCAGCCCAGCGCAGCAGCATGGACGCGCTGCTGCGCAACACCCATCCCCAGGTGCGCGCGGTGCTGGACGCACCGTTGCAGATGCAACGCGAGACCGCGGCACTGCGGGTGGCCGCCGGCGTGCCGGGTGACGAGGACTTCGAGACCTTGCTGGCGGTGGCCGCCACCGCCTGGCCCGAAGGCCAGCCCAGCGCCGCACAACTGCGCTTCGAACCCGGCCGCCTCAGCTTGCCGGCCGCTGGCTGGGCGCCGCCCATGGTGGAGCAGCTGCGCCAGCGCCTGGCCGCCAGCGGCTGGGCGCTGGACCAGGCCGACGGCCGGCTGCTGATACGCCGCGCCGCGCCGGCCGCCAACTCATGAGCACCGCCTCAAAAACCACTGCCCATACCGATACCGCCGGCACGCTGCGTAGCCGGCTGCGCAGCCTGCAGGCCTGGTGGTCGGCACTGGCCGTGCGCGAACGCCAGCTGCTGCTGATCGCCGCCCTGGTGCTGGGCGGCTTCCTGCTTTGGTCGCTGGCGCTGGCGCCTGCCTGGCGCAGCGTACGCAGCGCGCCGCCGCAACTGGCCGCCGGCGAACAGCAGCTGCGCCAGATGCAGGCGCTGGCGGCAGAAGCGACCACGCTGCGTGCGGTGGCGCCGGTGCCGCTGGCCCAGGCCCAGCAGGCACTCAGCGCCGCCAGCGAGCGGCTGGGCGATATCGCCAAGCTCAGCCTGCAGGGCGAGCGCGCGCTGCTCACACTCAAAGGCATCAGCGGTGAACAGCTCAAGGGCTGGCTGGCCGAGGTGCGTGCCGGCGCCCGCGCGCGGGTGGTCGAGGCCAGCCTGAGCCAGACCAGCCCGGGGCTCTACGACGGCAGCCTGACCCTGGCGCTGGGAGCCGGCCGGTGAAGCGCCAACGCAGTGGCGCCGGCCTGGGCGTGGCCGCCGCGGTCGACGATGGCCGCTGGCGGCGGGACTGGCGCGCCGGCCGCCGCTGGGCGGCCTGGGGTGCGGCACTGGGCATCACACTGGGCCTGCTGACGCAGTTGCCGGCGCAGTGGTTGGCCGACGGCCTGAACCGGGCCAGCGACGGTCGGCTGCTGCTGGCCGAGGCCCGTGGCAGCCTGTGGCAGGGCAGCGGCACGCTGGTACTCACCGGCGGCAGCGGCAGCCGCGACGCCGCCGTGCTGCCCGACCGGCTGCACTGGCAGTTGCGGCCAAGCTGGCGCGGCCTGCAACTGCAGGCCAGCCAGGCCTGCTGCCTGCCCAGCGGCCTGCGGCTGCGGCTGCAGCCAGCCTGGGGCGGCTTCAGCCTGCAACTGGGCGACGGACCGCCAGCCGACGGCAGCGCCGCGGCACAGCCGGAGGCACTCATCGGCCACTGGCCGGCGGCCTGGCTGGCCGGCCTGGGCACGCCCTGGAACACGCTGCAACTCGGCGGGCAACTGCAACTCAGCAGCGCCGGGCTGCGCCTGCAATCGGCAGCCGGCCGGCTGCAGCTCGAGGGCTCACTGAGCCTGCTGCTGCAGGATGTCTCGTCCAGCCTGTCCACGCTGCCGGCGCTGGGCAGCTACAAGCTGCGGCTGCAGGGCGCCGGCGGCCAGCCCACCACGCTGCAACTCAGCACTGTCGAAGGTGCGCTGCGTCTGCGCGGCGACGGCCAGTGGAGCAACGCCCGGCTGCGCTTTCGGGGTGTGGCCCAGGCCGCCGAGGGCCAGGACAGCGTGCTGTCCAACCTGCTCAACATCATCGGGCAACGCCAGGGTGCGCTGTCGATACTTTCGATCGGATGACGTCCATGAACAAGCGCTCACCTCGCGCCCTGCCCCTGCAACGGGCGCCTCGCGCCCTGTGTGCCGCCCTGGCGCTGCTGCTGCTGCCCGCCGCCGCGCCGTGGGCGCAGGACAGCACCAGCCCGGCGCGCCGCAGCGGCGGCCTTAAGGCCAGCACGCCGGTGACGCTGAACTTCGTCAATGCCGACATCGAGGCGGTCAGCCGCGCGATGGCGGCGATGACCAATCGGCAAATCCTGGTCGACCCGCGTGTCAAGGGCGTGATCACCGTCTACAGCGAGCAGCCAATGCCGGTGCGCAACGCCTACTTGCAGTACCTGGCGGCCTTGCGCGGCCTGGGCTTCACCGTGGTTGACAGCGCCGGCCTGCTCAAGGTGGTGCCCGAGGCCGATGCCAAGCTGCAAGCCGGCACGGTGGTGGTGGATGCGCCGGCGATCCGCGGCGACCAGGTGCTGACGCAGATCTTCCGCCTCAACCACGAGAACCCCAACAACCTGGTGGCGGTGCTGCGGCCGCTGATCAGTCCCAACAACACCATCAATGCCAACCCCGGCAACTCCTCGCTGATCATCACCGACTATGCCGACAACCTGACGCGCATCGGCAAGATCATCGCCGCGCTCGATCAACCCTCGGCCAGCGAGGTCGAGATAGTGCCACTGCAACATGCCATCGCCTCCGACCTGGCCGCGCTGGTGCAGAAACTCGGCGAAGGCGGCGCCACGCCCGGCGTGCCCGGCATGCCAGTGACTGGCGGCGGCCTCTCGGTGCTGGCCGATGCACGCAGCAATTCGCTGATCGTGCGCGCCGCCAACCCGGCGCGGCTGGCCAGCGTGCGCGCCTTGATCAGCCAGCTCGACCGCCCGGGCGTCGGCGGCCCAGCCGGCATGATCCATGTCGTCTACCTGAAAAACGCCGACGCCACCAAGCTGGCCGCGGTGCTGCGTGCGGCCTTCGGTGGTGGCGGCGGCGGTAGCGGTGGTTTCAGCGGCGGCAGCACGCCCAGCAGCCCGACCCTGCCCGGCGCACAGGGCGGCACCCTGGGCGGCAACGTGGTGGCCACCACGCCGGTGGCGCAGTCGTCCCAGCCTTCCACCGGCGGCTTCATCCAGGCCGACCCGGCGACCAACTCGCTGGTGATCACTGCCGCCGAGCCGCTGTACCGCCAGATCCGCAGCGTGATCGACCAGCTCGACGGCCGTCGCGCCCAGGTGTTTGTCGAATCGATGATCGTCGAGATGGATGCCAGCAAGGCCGCCGAACTGGGCTTCCAGTGGCAGGGTCTGCTGGGCAGGTCTGGCGACCGCTTCGGTCTGGCCACCGGCACCAATTTTGGCAGCGGCGGCAACAACATCCTTAACCTGTCGCTGGCCGGCGGCAGCGGCACGCCGGCACTGCCCGGCACCGGCCTCAACCTGGGGTTGCTGCAGAAGGTCAACGGCGTCTACACGCTGGGCGCGCTGGCGCGCTTCCTGGAGACGGTGAGCGGCACCAACATCCTGTCCACGCCCAATCTGGTGGCGCTGGACAACGAAGAAGCCAAGATCGTCGTCGGCCAGAACGTGCCGTTTGTCACCGGCAGCTTCACCAACACCGGCAGCAGCAGCGCCACCGTCAACCCGTTCCAGACCGTCGAACGCAAGGACGTCGGCTTGACGCTGAAGATCAAGCCGCAGATCGGCGAAGGCGGCGTCATCCGCATGACGGTGTACCAGGAGAATTCCAGCGTGGTGTCCAACACCGCCACCAACGCGAACGGCCCGACCACCAACAAGAACTCGCTGGAGACCACGGTGGTCGCCGACGATGGCCAGATCATGGTGCTGGGCGGCCAGATGAAGGAGGGCTACACCGACGGCGAGAACAAGGTGCCGGTGCTGGGCGACATCCCGATGATGGGCAACCTGTTCAAGAGCCAGAGCCGGGAGCGCACCAAGTCCATCCTGCTGGTATTCCTGCGGCCGGTGGTGATTCGCGACGCCCAGGCTGCGGGCTCGCTGGCGATGGACCGCTACGAGGCGATACGCGCCCAGCAGCAGGCCAACCAGCCGCAGCAGAAGTCGGTGATGACTATCAACGATTCGCCGGTGCTGCCGGCGCTGCCGCCCAAGGGCCAGTCGCTGCCGCTGATCGAGCCCGGCGCGCTGGTCGCGCCCCGCAACTGAGAGACTGATCCCCCAGATGGCCCACCGCCACCCCCTGCCGTACGGTTTTGCCAAGGCCCACACGCTGCTGCTTGAAGACGACGGCCACGAGCAGGTGCTGTGGGCACCCGAGGCCGCGTCCAGCGCTGCGCTGGGCGAGGTGCTGCGTCTGCACCCGGTAGGCCGCATCGAGCGTGAACAGGCTGCGGTGCTGGCCGAGCGCATCGCCGCCGCTTATGCCGGCGGCGAGAGCAGCGCCGCGGTGGTGATTGGCGAGGTTGAAAGCGCGGTCGACCTGTCGCGTTTGCTGCAGGACTTGCCAGCGGTGGAAGACCTGCTGGAAGCCGCCAACGACGCGCCCATCATCCGCATGCTCAATGCGCTGCTGACCCAGGCCGCCAAGGACGGCGCCAGCGACATCCACATCGAGCCTTACGAGCGCAGCAGCAGCGTGCGCTTCCGCGTCGACGGCACGCTGCGCGAGGTGGTGCAGCCCAACCGCGCCCTGCATGCGGCGCTGATCAGCCGGCTGAAGATCATGGCCGAGCTCGACATCGCCGAAAAGCGGCTGCCGCAGGACGGCCGCATCAGCCTGCGCATCGGCGGCCGGGCGATCGACGTACGCGTCTCCACCCTGCCCAGCGCGCACGGTGAGCGCGCGGTGCTGCGGCTGCTGGACAAGACCGAGAGCAAGTTCACGCTGGAGGCGCTGGGCATGAGCGGCCAGGTGCTGTCGACCTTCAACCGCCTGGTGCACCAGCCGCATGGCATCGTGCTGGTGACCGGCCCCACCGGCTCGGGCAAGACCACCACGCTGTATGCCAGCCTGGGCCGTATCGACACCGCCACCACCAATGTGCTGACTGTGGAAGACCCGATCGAATACGAGCTGGCCGGCATCGGCCAGACCCAGGTCAATGCCCGCATCGACCTGACCTTCGGCAAGGCGTTGCGGGCCATCCTGCGGCAGGACCCGGACGTCATCATGATCGGCGAGATCCGCGATTTCGAGACCGCCCAGATC
>JBBQZM010000029.1:0-24619 GCA_038207685.1 Burkholderiales bacterium | reverse complement strand
CCAGGCGGCCACATCGCCCGCCAGCAGATCGATACCCAGCGCATCGCCCGCCGGCCAGTCGGCAAAGCGGCGCAGCACGCCTTCTTCCACCACACCCAGCGGCCCGGCCTCGCCCGAATCAAAGGCATCCAGCCGGTAGGGGTGCACCTTGCGCACACGGCCGGCGGCATGCAAACGCCCAGCCAGCACCGCCAGCACGCCGCGTGCGCCCGGCGTGCGCGCCACCGCCACAGCGTCCAGCAGGTTCTGCGGGCCATCGGCGGCCAGCGCGGTGGCCGGGCGCATCGCCGCCACCAGCACCACCGGCTTGGTCGGCGCCAGCACCCGCTGCAGCAGCCAGGCGGTTTCTTCCAGCGTGTCGGTGCCATGGCTGATGACGATGCCGGCCACTTCGGGCCGCGCCAGATGCGCTGCCACCCGCTGCGCCAGTCGCTGCCAGGTGGCCTCGTCCATGTCCTTGCTGTCGAGCTGCGCCACCTGCTCGGTCTCGAAAGCCTGCGCCGCCAGCGCTGGCACACCGCTGAGCAACTCGGCCACGCTGCGCTGCGCCGCGGTGTAACCGACGTTGTCGCCGGCGTCGGCTGCGGTGCCGGCGATGGTGCCGCCGGTGCCCAGGATCACCAGGCGCCCGGGCTGCGCTGGGGCGGTATTTGTCAAAGTGCTTGGCATTTGGGTGTTATCTGGATAAAAATACAGTGACTGGATAAAACGTCAGGCGCTCACATGATGGACTACCACTCTGAAGACAGCCCCAAACTCACCGCCCGCCAGCAGCAGGTGCTGGAGTTGGTACAAAGCGCGATCGAGCGTACCGGCGCGCCACCCACCCGGGCCGAGATCGCCGCCGAACTGGGCTTCAAGTCGGCCAACGCCGCCGAGGAACACCTGCAAGCACTGGCCCGCAAGGGCGTGATCGAACTGGTGGGTGGCACCTCGCGTGGCATCCGCTTGCGCTCGGAAACTTTGCGCGCCCTGAACGAATCACGCAACAAGCAATTCTCGCCGCCACTGCCCGGTCTGATGCAGCTCACGCTGCCGCTGATCGGTCGGGTGGCCGCCGGCAGCCCGATCCTGGCGCAAGAGCATGTCGACAAGACCTATGTCGTCGAATCCACGCTGTTCGCCCGCCAGCCCGATTACCTGCTGCGGGTGCGCGGCATGAGCATGCGCGACGCCGGCATCATGGACGGCGACCTGCTGGCGGTACATAAAACCAGCGAAGCCAAGAACGGCCAGATCGTGGTGGCGCGGCTGGGTGACGAGGTCACCGTCAAGCGCCTGCACCGCACCCGGCATGGCATTGAACTGCTGCCCGAAAACCCCGATTTCCGGCCCATCGTGGTGGGTGCGGAAGACGCCTTTGAACTCGAGGGCGTGGCGGTGGGCCTGATCCGCAACAACATGATGATGTGAGCGCCGTGGCCGCCCAAACTGCCCTGCGGCCCGCGCCAGGGCTGCCCGCGCGCCGCACCGCCACGCTCAAGGCGCCCAAGGCCGCCACCGCCAGTGAATGCCAGCGGCTGGAAGACCTGCCCAACATCGGCCCTGCAATGGCCGCCGATCTGCGCGCCCTGGGCATCCAGCAGCCGCAGCAACTGGCCAGCCAGGACGCGCTGGCGCTGTACCACGCGCTGTGCCGGCTCAGCGGCAAACGGCAGGATCCCTGCGTACTCGACACCTTCATGGCCGCCACCGATTTCATGCGCGGTGCCGCCCCAGCGCCCTGGTGGGCCTACACCGCCGAGCGCAAACGCCGCTACGGATTGCTGTAGTCGGCGTCGGGCCGTCAGGCCATCGCAGCGGCCGCTGCCTCAGCGGCCACACGGCTACACGGCCACCCGGGGCCACACGGGGCCACACGGCCACACGGCCGCGCAGCTTGCAGCGGCCGCGTCAGCGCAGCCAGCCTCTGGCCTTGGCAAATCCCGCATACCAGACCAGGTAGCCGGCAATCAGCATCACCAGCACCGGCAGCACCGCGCCTTTGGCGCCGCTGGCCTGCAGCAGCGGGCTGATCAACAGCGCATGGCCCATCTGCAGCAGCACCGCCAACAACGACAGCACGAACAGCGGCTGGGCCCAGGCCCGGCGCAGCAGCAGCATCACGCTACCCAGCAAGCCGCTGAACACCGCCACCGCGTGGCTGCCGGTCACCCAGGCGGGCAGGTTCTGGTAGAGCGCACGCTCGGCTTCGGGCAGCGCCTCCAGCGCCTGCGGGCTCATGGTCACTGTCATCAAGTAGCTCATCACGCCCAGCAGGTTCCAGATCAGCGCCACGGCGGCCACCAACCAGAGGCGGCGCGACGGCGAGGCAAGCGGGTGCGATGGCGTCATGAGAAATCCTCTTTCATCGAGCCGCGGGCCGGGACGTCGGCGACGCACGATAACGCAAGCCTGCGTGCGGTTGGCAACAGGCCGGCCGGCACGAATAACCTGCCGATGGCACGGCCAGCCCTGTGTTGACGGTCTGCCCAGCCTCCTGGCTCAGCCCCCCGCCGGCCTGATCAGCAGCGTGCGCTGTTCTTCGCCCAGCGGCGCAAACAGCGGCACCGATTTCACCTGACGCCAGCGCTCGCTGAAATTGCGGTACCAGGGCGACCACAGGATGCCGCTCTGGCCGGTGCTGTGGATCACCTGCGACTGGTTGCGGTCGGCCAGGTCGTACAGCGCACGCAGGCTGGGGCCATGCTCGTCCAGGTAGAGCTCGCCGGTGGTGGCGTCGGGCTTCAGGCTGACGCGGCCGACGTTCACCGTGTAGGCGTCGCCGCCCACCGGGACACGCACCTCGAAAAGCTTGGCCAGCGGTTTGATGCGCGAAAACGGCCGGTGCTCAGACCGCGCCTGGTGCGCCTGGCCCCAGCGCCAGGCGGCTACGTCGGCGCCCTGCAACTGCTTGAGTTCGTCGAGCGCATCGCCCAGGGCTGCGTTCACCTGGTCGTTGCAGGTTTCCACCGCCGGCGTGCGCTTGTCGTCGCACCACCAGGCATCGTCGCGCGCCAGCACACCTTCCAGCGAGTCGAAGTAGCCACGCTGGCCCAGCAGCCGGTCGTACAGCGGCGCGCCCACTTCGTCGAGCAGCACCCGCTGGGCCAGGTGGCGATGCCAGGCCCAGAAGATCAGCGGCGCCGGCTCGTCGGCGTCCATGGTGCCGTCAAAATCGTCGATCTGCTTCATCGCCGCTGCCGCCAGCTTGTGTTTGCTTTGCGCCGCCTGCAGCCGCGGCAACAGCCGCGCGGCAGCCAGCGATTTGACATCGCCCTGCATGCGCTGCAGATCGGCCAGGCTGTGGGTGGGCTGGGCCTCGATCATCTGCTCGATGCGCTGATGCCGGAAGGGTTGCGCCCACTGGTGGGTGATCAAGTGCGGGTAGTCGGGCGGCGTGATGCGCTGGTTGGCATTGGCCACAAAGCCGCGCTCGGGGTCGCGCACCTGCGGCAACTCGGCCACCGGCAGGTAGCCGTCCCAGTCGTAGCGGGCGTCCCAGCCCGGCGCCGGGGCCATGCCCTGCAGATCGTTCTCTGGCTTGCGCCGCGGCACACGGCCGGGTGAGCTGAGTGCGATGTGGCCGGCGTCATCGGCCACCGCCATGTTCTGCATCGGCGCCACCCAGCTGGCGGCAGCGCGCAGAAAGCTTTCCACCGAATCGGCGGTGTTCATGCCCAGGGTGGTGGCGATGATGTCGTTGTCGGTGTCAAGCCCGGTCCAGCGCAAGGCCACCGCATAGGCCGGCGGCTGGCGCTTGCCACCGCCCAGGATGGGCATGCCGTCTTCGGCCATGCCGGCGCCAACCGCGTCCGAGATCACCGGGCCGTGGCGGGTGCTGCGCACCGTCAACAGCACATCAGGCTTGCCCTTGACCTTGATGACCTCTTGCCGGCTGTCGAAGCGCGCCCAGCCGTCAGGCGTCTGGTACTGGCCGGGATCGCCAGGCTTGATGCGCTCGAGGTAGGTGTCCTGCACATCGGGGCCGGTGTTGGTCAGGCCCCAGGCAATGTGCGCGTTCTGCCCCATCACCATGCCCGGCAGACCGGGCATCGAGGCGCCGGCGATGTTGAGGCCAGGGGCCTCGATGCGCACGAAGTACCACAGCGCCGGCGTCGACAGCTTGAGGTGCGGGTCATTGGCCAGCAGCGGCTTGCCGGTGGTGGTGCGGCTGCCGGCCAGCACCCAGCTGTTGGAGCCGGTGCCTTCGACCTCGTTCTCGGGCGCGGCGGCCATCAGCCGCAGCAGCCGGTCCTCGGCCAGCGCCTGCTGGCCGTCCAGCTTGAGCGAGCGGTAGAAGGCCGCGTAGTCAAGCGTCTGCGGCACCGCCTCGCCCGGATAGGGCGGCAGCAGCTCGTCGATGCGCGCCTTGGGCAGCTTCAGTGCCAGGCGCAGGCGGATCAGTTCGGTGCTCCAGTTGGCGCCCAGGTCCCAGGACATCATGATCGCCCAGGCCAGGCTGTCCTCGGGCGTCCAGGGCTCGGGCTGCACGCCCAGGATCATGAACTCGGGCGGTCGCGCCCGCAGCGTGGCGATCACCGCATTGATGCCGTCGGTGTAGGCCTGCAGCACCTCGCGCGAGGCCGGCGACACCTGTGCCCACTGCGCCGCGGCCGCGCGCTTGACGCCCAGCATGCGCAGGAAGCGGTCGGTGTCGAGTGCGCCCTCGCCAAAGGCCTCGGCCAGCCGGCCCGAGCCAATGCGGCGATGGGTTTCCATCTGCCACAGCCGGTCCTGCGCATGGGCCACGCCCAGGCCGTACATCGCATCGCGCAAGCTGCTGGCGCGGATGGTGGGTATGCCCTGCGCATCACGCAGGATCTGCAGTTCGGCCCGCGCGCCGGGCAGGTCCAGCGTGCCGTGGATCTTGGGCAGCACGCGGTGGCCGTATAACCAGGCGGTGATGGCCAGCAGCACTGCCAGCAGCAGTACCAGGGTCAACAAACGACGAAGCCAGCGGCCGATCATGGACATCTCCAGGCCGCGCAGGCCTTTGTGCTCTAAGGACGACGGCGGTTAGCCGGTCCGGACTCCCCATCCGGGTGCGCAAGCCTACCAGCCGGCGCAGCACCGGCGGCAAAGTGGCCGCGCTTCAGCCCGCTGTTCGCGCCATCGGCGACGGGCTTGCACGCCAACAATCGCTTCAGCTTGCACCTCCTGCTGCCGACATTGCTGCCATGAACCCCTCACGCACACATCGTTCGCTGACCCCAGAAGGGGCCCTCAGTCGCCTGGCAACGGCAGTAAAGGACTGAGATGAACCCGCTGCTTCGCGCCCTGCCGATGCCCCGCCTGACGTCCGAGCGACCGGCCGCGCCGTCGACCAGCCAGATGCACAGCCGGGTCGAGGTGGTGCCGCCTGAGCTGTGGCCCTCGTCCTTGTCGCTGCGCGGCCGGCTGCGGCGCTGGCGCGACGGCGTGCTCAAGCAGGCCGCGCCCTGGTTGCCGACGCCGCTGCGCCCGGTGGACCGTCTGACGCAGGTGAAGCATGAGTTCAGCGACAGCCTGCTCGACGTGCCCGGCCCAGCCGCGCTCGATCTGACCGGCCGCATCCAGCGCGCCCGCTCACTGCGTGAGCTGTGGCATCTGCGCCCCAGCGTGTACGGCGAGGTCGCGATGGCACTCAACCAAGGCCAGGCCGAACAACGCCTGGCACGGCTGAACCGTCACTTCCCCACGCGCACACCGCGCTCGGGCTTCTTGCCGCTGGACGCATGACTGCCGCCGCCCAACTGCGGCCGCCGCGCCAGTACTTCAACCGCCAGGTCGCCTCGGCCGGCCCGCTGCTGCCCGGCATCGGCATGCCGCAAGACCGCCACGCCCGCATCGCCGCGCGGCGCAGCTTTGTCGAGCTGAAGCAGCAGTTCATGGCCGCCATCGAGGCGATCGACGGCCAGCGTGGCCACTGGCTGCGTCACCAGGCGCGCCAGGCCCGGGAGCCGGTGGACTTGTGGCTGCTGCGCGATGCGGTGTTCGCCGCGCTGGACCGGCTGGACGACTACAGCCGGCGTACCTGCGACGACCTCAACCGCGTGCTCGACAGCGTATTCCCAGACGACGGCCTGGCATTGCCCTACGGTCTGAGCCGCTGACCAGGGCTGCCGGCCCGGCCGGCAGGATCAGCGCGGACAGCCGCTTGGCGCAGCCCGCCGCAGATCAGCTCATCGCCAGGAAGTCGGCCTTGCCCAGCTCCACGCCGCCTTGACGCAGCAAGGCATAGGCGTTGGTGACGTGGAAGAAAAAGTTCGGCAGCGCCCAGTGTTGCAGGAAGACCTGGCCGCTGAACTTGATCGGGTCGCGGTTGCGCATCGGGATCACGATCTCGCGCGCCTCGCTGCCCTCGATGCTGGCAGCGGGCACCGAGTTGACATAGTCCAGCGTCTTGCGCACCCGCTCGCGCAGCTCGGCGATGCTGGCCTCGTTGTCCTCGAACTTGGGCGGCTCCTGGCCGGCCAACCGTGCCACGCAGCCTTTGGCGGCGTCGCTGGCGATGCGCACTTGCGACACGAACGGCAGCATGTCGGGCGCCAGTCGCAACTGCAGGTAGTTGCCGGCGTCGAAGTTGCGCGCCGCGGCATGGGCCTCGGCCTTGTCCAGCCAGCTGAGCAGGGCGCCGAGTTGGCGGTTGAACAGCGGTACGCTGGCCGAGTGCATCGAGAGGGTCATGACAGGCGTCCTGTAAAGCGTGGAATGGGGCGGCGATGATAGGACGCGGCACAATCCCCCGCACACCATGAACATCATCATCCTCGACGACTACCAAGACGCCGTGCGCAAGCTGCCATGCGCCGCACGGCTAGAGCCGTACAACGCCAAGGTCTTCACCAACACGGTGAAGGGCACCGGCCAGCTCGCGGTGCGCCTGCGTGATGCCGAGGTGCTGGTGCTGATCCGCGAACGCACGCACTTTCCGCGCGCGCTGCTGGAAAAGCTGCCCAAGCTGCGGCTGATCGTGCAGACCGGCAAGGTCGGGCCGCACATCGACATCGCCGCCTGCACCCGCCTGGGCATCGCAGTGGCCGATGGCAGTGGCTCACCGGTGGCCGCCGCCGAGCTGACCTGGGCGCTGATCATGGCCGCCATGCGCCGGCTGCCGCAGTACATCGGCAACCTCAGGCATGGCGTTTGGCAGCAAAGCGGGATGAAGACGGCGTCGATGCCGCCCAACTTCGGCCTCGGCATGGTGCTACGTGGCCGCACGCTGGGTATCTGGGGCTACGGCAAGATCGGCCAGATGGTCGCCGGCTACGGCCGCGCTTTCGGCATGCAGGTGCAGGTGTGGGGCAGCGAGGCCTCGCGCCAGCGCGCCGCCGCCGACGGCTACACCGCCGCCGCCAGCCGTGAAGCCTTCTTCGCCGACAGCGACGTGCTCAGCGTGCACCTGCGGCTGAACGAGGCCACACGCGGCATCGTCACGCTCGACGACCTGGGCCAGATGAAGCCCACGGCGCTGTTCGTCAACACCTCGCGCGCCGAGCTGGTCGAAGAAAACGCGCTGGTCTCGGCGCTCAACAAGGGCCGGCCGGGGCTGGCCGCGGTGGATGTATTCGAGGCCGAGCCCATCCTGCAGGGCCACCCCTTGCTGCGCTTGGAAAACGCCATCTGCACGCCGCACATCGGCTATGTCGAACAAGACAGCTATGAGCTGTACTTCGGCTCGGCCTTCGACAACGTCATCAATTTCATCCGGGGCGAGCCCAGCAACATCGTCAACCCCGAGGCGCTCAAGGTGATCCGGTGAACGACGCTGCCGCGCGCACCGGGCCGCCGCCAAGGCGTCTTCAGCTGCCGGTCACGCCGTTGGCAGCGCCGCGCCGGTAGATCAGCAGCCGGCCTTTGTAGGCCGGCGGCGCATCGACACCAGCCGACGGACGGGCCAGCGATTGCTGCTGACAGCCGAAACCCAGCGCCGCCATGCCACGGTTGAAGGCCGGACGATTGCCGCGGTCGGGGTCGACGATCCAGATTTCAGCGGCCGGCGCCGCATGGCGGCTGATGAAGGCGGCCAGGGTGGCATCGGCGTCACGCTCGTACAGCAGGTCGCTGCCGATGATGAGGTCGAACTCACCCTGCAGATCGGTTGCCAGCAGCCCCGGCGCCCTGCCCCACTGGCCATGGCGGTACTTCAGCGGCGGCAGATCGTTCAGGCGCAGGTTTTCCAGCAAAAAGGCCTGGGCCAGCGGATGGCAGTCGCTGGCGGTCACGTCGGCGCCACGGCGGTGCGCCACCAGACTGGCCAGCGCCAGGCCGCAGCCCAGTTCGAGGATGCGCTCGCCCGGGCGCACCGGACGCGCTGCCAGGCGCGCCGCCAACTGCGCACCCGATGGCCACAACAGGCCGAACAGCGGCCAAGCCGCCGACGAGATGCCCAGCCGCTCGGCCTCTCCCAGCGGATCGGCGTATTGCTGTCGGTCGAGCAGCGAGCGGATGGTCAGCAGCGCCTCGCCAGCAACGGCGATGGACTCTTGTTTGGTCTGGTAGCCGGACATCGCGGAGCGCGAAGCGGAGAGCAGTCCAGTATGGGGCTTGTGCCGCGGCGCTGTGCGCCGGCGCAGTGAACCCTGGCCCGCGCCTGTGCTCCAAGGAATTTATGCCGCTGGCGCAGCGGCGACGCGAGGAGGACAGCTCAGCATGTGGCATGGTCTGGTGTGGGGCTTTACCGCGGTGGTGGCCGGTCTGTGGAGCCTGCTCTGCTGGGCCGTGTTGGCCCTGCTCACCGGCTCTGATGGGGCCAGCGGCGGCAGCGCCTGGTGGGCCTGGTGGGCCTGGCTTGAGCGCTGGCAGATCCCGGTGGCCGTGGCCGAGTGGTTGCCGATGGGTCTGGTCACGGCGCTCAAGGCCTGGCTCACCGCCTGGGGGCCATCGGTAGAAGCGCTGGTGATGCAACTGCCCGGCTGGCTGGGCCGGCTGTCGCCACTGATCGTTGTCGCCTGGTTGCTGGGCCTGTTGATGCTGGCCATGGTCGGGGCCGCTGGCAGCGTGCTGGTGGTCGCTTTGCGCGGCGAACGACGGCGGGCGCCGGCCTGACGGCCAATGGGCAATGCCGGCTGGCGCCAGGCCGCTGGGCGCGCCTCGGCGAGGCAGTGGGCCACCGCAGCGCATGAAAATTTTCTGAAATTGACAGATAAGCGTTGAAAACAACGGTGTCGTGCAGCAATGATCCCCCTTTGGCACCGTGCGCCGGCTCGCTCCCAAGGCAACTCCGGCGCCGAAACCCGCCGCCAAAATCGCTGCCAAGGCGGTCAAGCCCAAGCCTGCGCGCAAGCAAACCTCGGCGGACACCCGTGTTGCGGTGGTCGGCATCAGCGCCTCGGCTGGCGCGCTGGAGCCTTGGAGCAGTTCCTCGGGCAGGTGCCCGTCGATTCAGGCCTGGCCATTGTGGTGGTGCAGGCGATCGGCGTGATCCTCTCGGGCATGGATCCGACGGCGCCCTGGACCTGCGGGCAATCAAGGAGAACGTCGGCGCCACCTTCGTGCAGGCGCCGGCCTCGGCCAAGTGCGACGCCATGCCGCGCAGTGCCATCAACGCCGGCCTGGGCGACGCGGTGGCGCCCGCCGAAGAACTGGCGCCGCGCATCCTCGCCTTCCTGCGCCATCTGCCGATGCTGGCGCGTGCGCAGCCCGCACCGACACCGATCGATGACGGGCGGAACGGCATTGACAAGGTGGTGACGCTGCTGCGTGAACGCACCGGGCACGACTTCTCACGGTACCGCAAAAGCGCGCGGGTGCGGCGCATCGAGCGCCGCATGGGCCTGCGCCAGTTGCCGAAACTGGCCGACTATGTGCGCCTGCTGCGCCAAAGTAAGGTCGAGGCTGGCTGCGCGTCGCGCTCGGCCCGCTCGGCCGTGTGGTCTATGTCGATGACGACGAGTTGAAGCTGCTGATGGTCGCGCGCCTGCTGCGGCGCCTGGGCTACCGCGTGAGCACCTCCACGCCCTGAACGTTTTGGCCGGCGCGGCCTGAGCCGCGGCCACAACCGCGGCCACAACCGCGATTGCGCTGCGCTCCGCCATGCGTCATGGGGCGTGTTGTGCTGCGCGTTGGCTGTCGTCGGCCGCCCAGTGGGCGATGCCGCGCGCCGTCAGCCCACCCTCGACGGGCTCGATGGCGGGCAGCGGCGCGCTGGCGATACGCGCCGCCTGATCCGCATCGACGCCCAGCGCCCGCAACGCACTGGCCGTGGCCATGGCCGGAAATTCGGGCCCGCCGGCGTCGAACAGCAGGCTGTGGATGGCGCTGATGACGCTGCCGGAGACGATGTTCAGCGCCAGCGCGCTGGGCATCGGCGTGAAGCGGCCGATCTGCAAGCCTGATTCGAGATCGCGCCGCGTGAAGTCAAGCATCAAGCGGGCACGGTCCCCCGCCGGCCAGCCCAGCCGCACCATGAAGGCACCGACCACCGGGTGACGGCTTGCCAGGCTGATCACCAGGCGCATGCCGGTGGCGATGCGCACGGCCGGATCGTCATGCACAAGCACCAGCGGCTCTGCGGCGAGGACCAGTTCGTTGGCTAGTACTTCGTTTCATTGAAAGGTTTACGTTCAAGTCATTTGGAAGTCGAAGTTCTTCCACTGGAAACGGACTGGATGAGCGTTCATTTCGTCGATGCCCTTGAGGTCTTGTTCATGCAGCGTTGCCGGGATCTGAGCTTGCAGGACGTGGCGCCGGGCCGCTGCTTGAACGCCGGCGCTGACCGGGCTGGCCGGGCTGGCCGGGCTGGCCGGGCTGGCCGTTTGGCGGCCGTCAGAAAGACAACCGCAGCCCCGCCATCAGCCCGCGACCCGGCAGCGGCGCCAACGGCCGCACCGTGGCGATCGACGTGGCGTTGTAGGCCAGTTGATTGCCGACGTTGTTGAGCCGCAAGAAGAACAAGCCGTCGGCCCCCGTGACACGCAGCTTGTAGCTCAGCGTCAGGTTGACGAGGGTGTAGGACGCAGTCGCCAGGTCGTCGGCAGGCACGCGGTGCTGCGCCGCGGCGTGGATCGCTTCCGCCCGCGCCGCCCAGGCGCCCAAGCGCCAGTTGACGCCGGCCGTCAGCCGTGCCGGCGGGATGCGTGGCAGCGGCCGGCCCGCGGCCTCGTTGGTGGCGCGCATCAGGTCGAACTTGCCGTCCAGATCGACTTGCTGCGTGCTGTCCAGTACGCGCCAGCTGGCTTCGAACTCCAGCCCGTACAGCTTGGCCGGCACGCCGGTGAAGGCATACACCGGCACCGGCCCCCCGCCTGCAGCCACCTGCTGGCCGGTGCCCAGCAAGGAGATGTAGTTGGAGAAATCGCCGTAGAACGCGCCGGCCTTGGCGTGGTGCGCGCCGTGCTGCCACAACACCGCCACGTCGAGGTTGCTGCCTTTTTCGATGGCCATGTTGGGGTTGCCCACCTCGTAGGCGCCAGTGGCCAGGTGCAGGCCGTTGGCATACAGCTCGTAGAAGGTCGGTGCGCGCTCGGTGTAGGCCAGGTTGGTGATCAGCTGCCACTTCGGCGTCAGCTTGTACACCCCACCCACGGCGGCGCTGAAGGGCGTGAACGAGCGCGACTGGGCTGGCCCGAACTGCGTCTGCCCCGGTGCATTGCCGTCGGACGCCACCGTCGAACGCCCGACGCGGCCACCGAAGCTGAGCTTGCCGGCACCCTGGGAAAACTCTTCCAGGAAGAACAGCGCATATTGCCGCGTGGCAGTGCTGGGTACAAAGGCCTCTTCGCCGAGCGCCGAGAAGTCAGCGCTCTCGGTCTGCAGGCCGAACACACCGGCCAGGCTGCCGCCACCAAGGCTGAGCCTCGTATGCTCGGCCTGCAGGCGCAGGTCGGCGCCCTTGTTCTTGAAGCTGGTGGCCACCGCGCCGCTGCCCTCGATCTCCTGGTGATGGTAGTCAGACATCAGCCACTGGCCGCTGACCGCGCTGACGAAGCCGCCCAGATCACGCAGTTCACCGGCGAGGGTGAGCTTGTTCAAGTGCATGTCGATGCTCACGTCTGCTTCGGCGACGGTGCCGTAGTGGCTGCGGAAAGTGTCTACCGACGCGCCGAGGTAACCCTTGTCCCAGACCATCGACGCGCCGAGCGCACCACCAGCGCTCTTGCTGGCCGAATTGATGATGCGGTTGGCCGGCTCGGCCCCGCCGCTGCCGTCGGGGCGCTGATACGACGGCACCTGCATGTCGTCGGTGTGGCGCCAGAAGCCGTCGGCATGCACCGCAAATCCCTTGCCGCCGGTCTCGACGATGGCGCCGGCGCCGCGCTCGGTGGCCGGCCCGCCGTAGCGCAGCTCGGCTGCACCCGTGACCCCATTGATCGCTGCCTTGGGGATGCGGTTGTCGATGGCATTGACCACGCCACCCACGGCACCGCCGCCATACAGCAGCGCCGCCGGCCCGCGCAGCACCTCGATACGCTCGATCACCAGCGGGTCGATGGGCACCGCATGGTCGTAGCTCAGCGCCGAGGCATCCAGCGGCGCGCCGGAATTGCTGAGCATGCGGATGCGATCGCCGTCCTGGCCGCGGATCATCGGCCGGTTGGCGTTGGGCCCGAAGTAGCTGGAGGACACGCCGGGCAGGCCGTCAAGCGTCTCGCCCAACGTGCTACCGCGTCGCAGCGCCAAACCATCACCGCTGAGCACGCTCGTCGGTGCGGCGATGTCGGACGAGCGCAGGGGATTGCCTGTGACGACGACGCTTTGGGATGCCACGCCGGCGCTCCGTGGCGGCGACGCCTGTGCGACCACCGGTGCTTGTTGCGCCTGCAGCAGGCCGGGTGCGAAGCCGAGGCTGATGGCCAAGGCCAAGCGATGGCCGCGCAGGGGAAATGTGGGTTTCATAGGTTTGTCCGGTGATGGGTCCCCGCGGGGTGCCCTTGTCTGTGGGGCTCGAACGCAGCAGCCACCTGCGCGTGCAGCCTGGTGGTGTCTTGCGATTTAGACGGGTGTCGCACCGCTGGCCGCGGTGCCAGGCGCTGCACGTCTACCTGCAAGTCGTCACGCTGCACGCAGCAGATGCAGCCAAGGCTCGTCGCTGCCAGCGTCTCGCCGGTGCGCGACCACACCGCGCCCAGGCAGCGGAGCGATTCGGAGGGGGCAAGGCAAGGGGGTGCGCATGGTAGTGGGGCTGTGTCGAGGTCGGTCTGAACGGCTCTTGTCTGTAATGATATCTCATTATCATTCAATATCGCTTTTATCCGGTACTCTCGATGCATGGAACGTAACACCCGCCAGCGCAGCGCCATCCGCGACGCCATCGCCCTGGCCGACCGCCCGCTGCTGCCGCAAGAGGTGCTGGACGCCGCTCAACTGGACGTACCGGGCCTGGGCATGGCCACGGTCTATCGCAACTTGAAGGCGCTGGTTGAGGAAGGCGAGTTGCAGCCGGTCAACCTGCCGGGCGAGAACCCGCGTTTCGAGGTGGTCGGGCACCAGCACCACCACCATTTCCAGTGCAGGCAGTGCCAGCGCGTGTTCGACGTGCATGCCTGCCCGGGCGATTTGTCACGGCTGGCGCCTTCGGGCTTCACGGTGGAGGACCACGATCTGACGCTGTACGGCCGCTGCAAGGATTGCGCACCCTCCGCCGCGAAAGTGGTGCCGCAACAAGCGCACGCGCCGCGGCCCACGCACAGGCACCGCGGCTAACGCGCAGAGCTCCACCGTGCTGACGGCCGGCGTGGGCCTGCGCCTGCTGCTGGCCAGTGTGGTGATCGCCGTGCTGTGGCTGACCGTGGCCTGGGCCTGGGCATGACCGTGCTCAGGCCGGTCAGCCCAAACGTGCGCCAAAACGTGCGCCGAAACGCCAGCGCCATCGTGCTTCACGACCTGACGCTGTCCTACCGCGGCCACCCCGCCGTGCACCACCTGACGGGCCGTTTCGCGGCGGGCATGCTGACGGCCGTGGTGGGGCCCGATGGTGCCGGCAAGAGCAGCCTGCTTGCGGCCCTGAGCGGCGCCATCAGCGGCTTCGAAGGCCGCATCGAACGCGATCCGACGCTGCGCGTGGCCTACCTGCCGCAGGCATCTGCGCTGGACCGCAGCTTTCCGGTGCGCGGGCATGCGCAGCATCCGCCCGCGTCGTCACCAGCTTTTCGCTGCTGGCCGACATGGCGCGCGAGCTGGCGCCGGCCGGCGTCGAGGTCTCCGCGCTGGTCGGGCCTGACGCCGATGCCCATGTCTACGAGCCCAGCCCGCCCGATGGCCGCCGCCTGGCGCGGGCCGACCTGGTGGTGATCAACGGCCTGGGCTGCGAAGGCTGGATCGAGCGCGTGATCAAGGTCTCGGGCTATCGCGGCGCGGTCGTCGTCGCCAGCGGGGGTATATTGCTCAGACTGGCCGGCGGCGGCGCCGACCCCCATGCCTGGCAGAACCTGGCCCCGGCACCGCGCTATGCCGCGAACCTTAGCCATGCCTTTATGCAGCGCTGGCCGGCGCAGCAGGCCGAGATCAAGCAGCGCAACACAGACTACACAGCGCGCATCGATCAGCTCGATGCCCAGGTGCGCCGCTGGCTGGGCGCAGTGCCGCGTGCACATCGCCGCGTCATCACCTCGCATCAGGCCTTCGGCTACTTCGGTGCTGCCTATGGCGTTAACTTCCTGGCGCCACAAGGCTGGAACACACGCAGCGAGCCGTCGGCTCCAGCCGTGGCGCACTTGATCCGGCAGATCAAACGGGAAGGCGTGCGCGCGATCTTCATCGAAAACATCAGTGACCCTCGCCTGGTCGAGCGCATCGCCCAGGAAGGCGGCGTGCAAATCGGCGGAACCCTGTATTCCGACGCCCTGTCCAAGCCAGGCGGCCCGGCGCCGACCTACCTGAAACTGATCGAGCACAACGCCCGCAGCCTGGCTGCGGCCTTGCAGGCCTGATATCAACCGCCCTGGCGCCAACTGTTCACACGGAGTTCAGATGAAACGACACACCCTCATCGCCTGGCTCGGCTTGCTGGCCGTCGCAACGCACCCCGCCATGGCTGCGGGCAAGGCGCATGAACACGGCGCCGTCAAGCTCGACGTGGCCATCGATGGCAACACGCTTTCGATCGGCATGGCGGCACCGCTGGACAACCTGCTCGGCTTCGAGCGCGCGCCGCGCACTGACGCCGAGCGCAAGGCCGCAGCCGAGGTGCTGGCGCGGCTGCGCGACCCGGATAAAGGCGGCCGGCTGTTCACCCTGGACGCGGCCGCCCAGTGCACGCTGAGCCAGGCCGACGTGCAGGCCCCGGTGCTTGAGCCCGGCGCAAGAACCGATACCAAAGCCGCCGATGCCAAAGCCGCCGATGCCAAGGACGATCACGCAGACCTGGACGCCAGCTACGCATTCACCTGCGCCAGGCCAGGGGACCTGCGCAGTCTGGACCTTGGCTTGTTCGATGCCTACAAACGCATCCAGCGCATCGACGTGCAGGTGGCCGGGCCGAGCGGCCAGTCCAAGGTGACGCTCAAACGGCCGGCACGCAGCGTCAAGCTTGTGCGCTGAGCGGCGACGCTGAACTGAGCTTGCAGCGGGTACGCGGCGGTCTAAGGCAGGCACACCCGCAGGACCGCCGGCGGAAGTGCAGCCGCCTGATCACGCGGCGCAAGATCAAGTTCGTCAGTAGCACGTGCGTCGGGACCGCGCACCGATTTTCGCTGGCCGCTGGCCGATTGCAGTGACAGATGCCCCGTTTGACCCACTGCCACAAGCAGGCAGGTCGCAGCACAGCGTCGGTGTGGCTGCGCGGGCCGCCGCGGCGCGGACGCCTGGATCAACATCGCCGCTGACCGGTCGGCGTCTGGCCTCTCATATATTTCGTCTTTTACGAACCTAAACTCACGTAAGTTCTACTTTTTCCTGCGGCCGATCAGGTCCACATTCGACCTTGTTCAAACTTCTGCCAGGCCCGACCATGAAGGTTCACTTCAGTTCCAGCTTCTCCGATGTTGTGCGCTGGCAGCAGCGCAGCGTAGAACGACTGCGCCAGGCTTGGCAGAACCTGCAGCGGCTGCTGGCTGTGCACTCCCAACCCGGGGCGCTGGTACTGATCCCGATCCGCGCTGTTCAACCACATGTCGCTCGCCTGCCGCGCCGGCGCACCTGGCGCGATTGACAGCGTCTGCCGAATCCTGTCGCCCTCTCGCTGGCCGCTGTCCGCTGTCCGCTTTCCGCTGTCCGCTGTCCGCTGTCCGCTTTCCGCTGGCCGCTGGCCGCTGCCCGCTGCCACCCGCCACGCGCAACACCCCGCCCCCACCCCGTCAAGAAAGACCACTGCCATGCGCTCCTACCCCCGCAACAGCCCCGACGCCGCCGCACGCATCGTGGCGCTCGTCCTCATCGCCGACGGCCATGTCTGCCGCTCGGAAACCGATGCACTGAACCGGCTCGACGCGCAAGGCGAACTGGGGCTGGACGCCGACGGTTTGCCCCGCATCATCCAAACGCTTTGCGAAGACTTGCTGATGGGCAACCCCTGCGGCGGTTCGATGCTGGGCAGCGTGGACGACATCACCTTAGCCGCGCTGATGGCCGAGGTGGACGAGCCTGTACTTCAGCGCAAGGTGCTGCGGCTGGCGGTTGCTGCTGCCCTGGGGGACCAACACCTTGCCGACGGGGAAACGCTGGTGCTGGAGGCTGCTCGCCGCCATTGGGGCATCACTGAAGAGGCCGAGCAAGCTGGCGAGCTTGCGGCCAACGCGCAGGCCGCCTGAGCAATAGCGCTCAAGAATGTGCCGCGGCGATGATCTGCAGCACCAGAGGATGATGCTGCCCGCGACGTGAGCGGATGGCGTGGATTTCCTCCGTCACGCCGTCGCAGCAACCGAGCAAACGCAGTCCGCGCATCAAACCCACATCACCAGCGCCAAGGCGGCTGACCGGAAACACCCCCAGCCCGCGCGCAGCGAACACCGCCAGCAGCGCGCTGTCTTCGAACTCGCCAACGATGCGCGGCCGCAACCCCTGGGCTTCGAACCAGCGATCCAGCGTCGGGCGCAATGCCGAGTGGCCGGTGGGCAGCAGCACTGGCAGGCGGTTCAGCGATTGCGGGAACTGGTCCACATCGGCCTTGTGCACGTGGGCAGCGGGCCCGTACCAATCCACCGGCGACTCGACCAACCGCTCACTCGTGAGGCGAAGGTTCGGGTTGCGCGGTGCCGGCTGCCCGGCGAGCACCAGGTCCAGGCGATGCAGCGCCAATTCGGCCAGCAGTTGCTCGAATTCGCCTTCGTGGCACAGCAGCCGCAGCGCTGGCGTGGCCAGCACGGGCTCCAGCAGCGCATGCGCGGCCAGCTTGGAAATGCCGTCCGACATGCCGACCGCCAGACGGGCGACCTTGGCGCTGGCCGCCTCGCGCACTTCGTCGGGGATCATCTGGCCGAGCTGGAAGATCTCCTCAGCGCGGGCGAAAGCGGCCTGACCCGCCTCGGTCATGGCGACACCGCGGCCAGCGGGCTTGAGCAACTGGTGGCCGAGCGCCTTCTCGAGTTCCCGCACCTGGGCACTGATGGTCTGAACCGCCATGCCCAGCCGCTCGGCCGCGCGGGCGAAACCACCCTCCTTGGTGACGACCCAGAAGTAGTACAGGTGGCGGTAGTTGAGCATGCCAATCTCACATCGGAAAAACAGAAGTTTAAGTCTTGTAACAACTGGTTTGTTCGAACCCCGAACCGCTGGAGACTACCGGCTGCCTTTACTCGAATTGGACGAACCCATCATGTTCTACGCACTCAGCTGGTTTGTGATCTTCAGCCTGCTTGCACTTTGGTCGCTGGCAGCCTGGGCGCTGAATGCTGTCGCCGTGTGGACGGTCTCGAATGCAGGTACGCTGACAGGCGTCACATCGGGCGTCGAGGGCCTCAATCTGCCGGAGTGGCTGGCCCCCTGGGTGCCGCCGGAAATCGTGCAGTTGATGACCTCGCTGCTGTCGGGCCTGGCGCCGGCTGTCGAAAGCCTGCTTCAGACCGCGCCGGCACTGGCCGGTGGCCTGACCGTGGCGACCTGGTTAATCTGGGGCCTCGGCAGCGCGCTGTTGGTCTTGCTGGGGGCAGGGCTGCACCTGCTTGTTGCGATGTGGCGCCGCCGCGGAGGCGGCTCCGGCCCTCAGCCGGCTCGGCAGGTGGCCGTGTAAGGGCAGGTATGTCGGGAAGCATGACGGGAATGCTGTCCTTGCTCGGGCGTGACACGACGGCGGCACGCCACTCGGATCTTGTGGTTGTCGGTGTGAGGCCGTTCGCCCTGCGGTGGGCAGACGTTTGTAGCCAGAGCGCCTGATCATGAACGTGCTCCTGTTTCTCGGCGGCCTGATCCTGCGGGTGATCGGCGCCAGCACGCTGGTGCGCGGCACGTCCAAACTGGCGCTGTCGTTCGGCGTCAGTCCGCTCGTCGTCGGACTGACCATCGTCGCCCTCGGCACCAGCGCACCCGAGGTCGCAGTGAGCGTCGGCGCCGTGCTCAACGGCAAGACCGACCTCGCCATCGGCAACGTGGTGGGCAGCAACATCTTCAACGTGCTGTTCATCCTGGGCATCAGCGCCTTGATCGCACCCCTGGTGGTCAATATCCAGCTGATCCGGCAGCAGGTGCCGATCATGCTGGGCGCGAGCGTGTTGCTGCTGGCGCTGACGCTGGACGGCAATCTCTCGCTCCTGGACGGGGGCTTGCTGTTCACGCTGCTGGTGGCCTACACCGTGTTCCTGGTTGTGCAGTCGCGCCGCGAGAGCCAGACCGCGAAGGCCGAGTTCGCTGACGCGATCCAGCCCGCCCAGGCCGGCGCCTGGGACAGCCACTGGGCGGCACAGATCGGCCTGATCGCCGCCGGCCTGGTAGCGCTGGTTTCGGCTCGGAGTACCTGATGCAGGCCTCGGTCAGCTTCGCCAAGTCCCTGGGTGTCAGCGATCTCATCATCGGCCTGACTATCGTCGCCGCCGGCACCAGCATGCCCGAGTTGGCCACAAGCATCACGGCCACGATCAAGGGCGAACGTGGTGTCGCTGCGGAACGCGCGCGGCCGGCCCGCTGTCGTCGAAGCGACATGACGGCGCCCATCGTGCAGCAACTGCGCGAAACAGCCACGGCCTTGTCCGAAGTGCGGGTGTCGATGCGAACCCTGGCGCAAGCCCGCGGGCCCGCGGCACACGGCAGCTTGCTGCCGCTGATGGCTGTGCCTTGCCCCCTGCCTGTGCCGGATGTGGGCACGGTGCTTGGCTTGGGGATGGCCCGGCCGCGATGTGGCGAGTCCGCTCCTGCGCATGCCTTCCTCGGCAGGTGGCCGAACTCAAGCTTTCGCGCCACTGGGCTCAGCGGGTGCTGGGCATGCTCGCATCTGCCTATGCCATGGCCGGACGCTTCGCCAGAGCCCGGCTGAGCCATCTCGCATCCGCAGGCAGGCGGTCATGGACCGCCGCGACGATCGGCCTGATGGCCTTCATCGTCGTGCTGCCGATTCCCTTCGGCTACCTGCTGCCGGCGCTGGCGCTGATGTTGATTGGCTTGGGGCTGGTGTTTCGCGATGGCATCGCAGTGCTTGCATTCAAATTTAAACCAAGCGCAGGACCCACTCGCTGCCCCAGCCCCATGCCAACAACATCAGACCGGCGGTGATGAACAGCGCCAGGACCGCCGTAGCCAGCCGCGGCGAAGCTTTTTTTTGATTCGCCGTAAAGCACTTGGGCGGCGGATGGGACGCCTTGATACCGCGCCAGGGCGTGACCGCGGCCGGCGGGGCGCTATTGCCCCCCTACCCCGAATCGGGCTGCGGACCTGGTTGGTGGCAATGCGCGGGCCAGGCACTGGATGAAGTGCTACGTGCCGCCGAGCACGCGCATGGCCTGCGCGAAGATTGACGCACAGGGCCTCTTGACGGCGGCGGAAGTACGGACAGCCCGGTTTCGACCGCCGGGTCGATACTTGAGGCCAGGGCGCTGCCGCCGCTACAGAGGAACACCCGATGCAAGTGCGTGATTTCGTTGGACGGAACATGCTTTTCCCCGCGCTGCGCGTGTTCCGCACGCAGATGCAGTTGATCTCCGATCCGCTGAAGCTGCGCGCTGCGGCCGCACGCGTGGATGCCTTGGGCAGCCAGGCGGGCGATGTGCGAACCGAGCCGGTGAGCGCAGACACTGTTCCGGCCACCTGGGTGAATGTGAAGGGCGTGCGGCAGGACCGCGTGGTGCTGTATCTGCACGGCGGGGCATTCATCACCGAGACGCCGGTGTTCCATGCCGCGCTGCTGTCACGCATCTGCCGCGAGGCCCGGTCACGCGGCTTGATGGTGAGCTACCGGCTCGCGCCTGAGCACCCCTACCCGGCAGCGCTGGACGATTGCGTTACCGCTTACCGCTGGCTGCTGGCGCAAGGCCAGCAGCCCGGCCGCATCATCGTCGCGGGCGACTCTGCCGGCGGCAATCTCACGCTCGCGCTGATGCTGCGCCTGCGCGATGAAGGCTTGCCGCTGCCGGCCGGCGCGGTGGCGCTCTCACCCGTGGCGGATCTGACCTTCAGCGGTGAATCGGTGCGGCGCAACGATGGTGTCGACGACATGTTCAGCGCTGATTTGCTGGACGCGCTGGTGCCGGTCTACCTTGGCAAGCGAGATCTGTGCGAGCACCCGCATGTCTCGCCGCTGTTTGGCGACTTTGCCGGCATGCCGCCGCTGCTGTTGATCGTGGGCAGCACAGAACTGCTGCTGGACGATTCAGTGCGCTTGGCCCAGCGCTGGCCGGGTGCAACGCTGTTGGTGTGGGACGGCATGCCGCATGTCTTCGCCGGCTTTGACTTCCTGCTTGAGGCCAAAGCCGCCACCCGACGCATCGGTCGCTTCATCCGCGAATGCTTTTCGGAACAGGCCGCGTCGGCCAGCGCTGTGCAAGAAGAAGCCGAGGCTGTGCCCGCTGTCGACCCGGCGTCCGCGCATGGCGTGCAGACAGGTCCACACCGTCGTCTGAACCTCCGGGCATTGCTCTACCTGGCGATCGCGGTGGTCAGCGCCATGGCCTGGCTGGCGGTGATCCTGGTGGGCGTGGGGCCCTGGCTGCTGCTGGTCCCCGCGCTGGTCTGGGCGGCGGCCATCGGGCTCGGGGCGATCTGGGCCGTGGCGGTGATGCTGTTCCTGCGCGCTTCGTTCGGTGCACGCCCGCACGCCAGGGAGCCCGAGCCGTGAGTGACCCTCGGCATCCTCCATTTGCGGCAGCAGAGGGACGACGGGCGCAAAGCGTGCGGCTACCGAAGCGCGCTGCGATGGCCTCAGTGTCGAAACCGAGCCCAGCGGCAGAAGTCAACATCCGCACGGAGGCAGTGCGGCACGGTGCACCGAAGTCGACCGCAGGAATCGTCACGAAGGCCCGTGGCGGCTCACAGAATCCCGACAAGGCCGGGTATGGATCCGGGCGTCGAAATGGAAAACGGGCCCGTGAGGCCCGTGTTTGTTCGATTCTTGGCGGAGTGGACGACCGAGACCGGAGCGTTTCAAGTCGTCCCAATACGGACCAGCAATTTAACAAGGATAGCAACTTAGCTCAACTTGTTCGTCTCATTTCTCACCATAGCGCCTCCTGAAATCCGCGTCACATCCGGGTATCCAAACGGGGGTTGAAAAATTTGGCGGAGCCAAGCCAACACGTTCGCGGTCACGGTCACGCCGAGACTCCGCTTGTCTCGTCGGTCCGCTGCTGGGTGGCAGGTCTGGGCGTTGCGCACCAAGCAGCCCAATCAGCCATCAAACGCCGGCGCCGCTCGAACAGGTCGCTGCGGCGGTACGCGTTCTCGACAGCCGAGCCGACCGTATGGGCCAGCGCGATTTCGGCCATCTCGCTTGGGTAGTCCGTCTTCTCGGCAACCCAATCCCTGAAACTCGATCGGAAGCCATGAACCGTCAGATCGGTTCGCTTCATTCGCCGCAAGACTAAAAGCATGGCCATCGTGGAAAGCGGCTTGCCCTCCCTGGCGCCGCGAAACACGAATACGCCATCCTGACCAACTTGCCTCTTCAGCACCTCCTCGGTAGCTCCAACCAATGGGACCCGGTGTGGCCTTCCACCCTTCATGCGCTCCGGCGGTATCGTCCAAACGCGATTCGGCAAATCCACCTCATCCCAAGTCGCCCCCAGCACTTCGCCCGTTCGGCATCCCGAAAGGATCGTGAACTCAAGCGCGCGAGCTGCCACTCCCGCCTGCTTCCTCAGCGTCGCGAAAAACGTTCCGACCTCAGCAAACGGAAGCGCCGGGTGATGCTTGACCTTCTTCAGCTTCGCGGGGTTTGGCAGCAGTTCTTCGAGGTGCCCGGCCCACCGAGCGGGATTCTCGCCTTCGCGATAGCCACGCGTCGCGGCCCACGAGAGAACCCGTTCAATGCGTTCCCGAACCCTCGTGGCCGTTTCGGTCTTGGTCTTCCAGATGGGCTCGAGGGCCTTCAGCACCATTGGCGTGTCGATCCTGCGCGCGAAGATCGATCCAAAGTGTGGTGACGCATGAACTCTGAGCGTGCTTTCCCACTGCTGCCGGTGCTTCTCGTTCTTCCATTCGGCCTCCCTGCTAGCGATGTACTGCTGAGCACAGCCATCGAAGTCAAGGTTGCTTGCCTGCTCTGTTTGCGTAGCGATGACTCGCGCACGCCGCTGCTCGAGAGGATCGACGCCATCAATGAGTTGCGCGCGCGCCAGGCGAGCTTTCTCCCGGGCGTCGGCCAAGCTCACGGTATGCAGCGGACCGAGGCCCATCAGCCGCTCCTTGCCGCCACGTTCGTACCGGAACACCCAGCTCTTGACGCCGCTCTTGGTGATTTGCAAGTACAAGCCCTTGCCGTCACCGTAACGTCCAGGCTTCGCCGCGCGCGCGACCTTGAGCGCCGTGAGCCTTTCAATTCCACCAGCCATGGAATCCTCCGTGTTGTCGTCAAAGGGTGGACAGGTTCTTCCCTGCTAACTGATGAGAACATCCGAAAGGCTAGATGCAACCCCCGCTGCGGCATCGATAGCGGGATGACTGCTTAAATTGGATCGGCGCCAAACGAGCTCTGCCCCGTCCTTACTTCGATGCGGCGAGCAGTGATTCAGGGCGAAGTCACTGGACGCGGACTTGAACCCGTGGTTCGGGTGGTCAAGGCCGCATGCTGAGGTGGCCGGCCCAAGATCCCCAGAAAGAGAGACGCCAAAGGGTGTGGCGTTTCGTCATTGGACGGCACTGCGGGATCTAGCTGCCACAGCGATCCGGGCGGACTGATAGGCGCAGGTTCCGCTTACCTTGGCTGTAGCCGGAGGCCGTGGGCTGATCAACCCGGCCACGATGGCCGCTCGTCCTCGGACCAACGCAACTACCGATTCCTTCGAATTGAGTTGAATGCAGTGAGCGTGACGCACGCCGTCTGGCGTCTGGACGATGACATAGCCATGGTGGGCAAAGACTTGCCGCATCGTGAGCTCGAATGCAAGTTTTTGCGGCGACAGCTTGATTACGTCCGATGCAAAAATGCGGCTGACGGCGCGGGTTTTCAGTTCCACCAGCACAACCAGACCAGACCGCTTTCGGTAGGCTCGATCGAGCCTAGTCGAGAGCGGTTCAGTCCTCGCCCCCTGGGCAGACGGCTGGCCCCGGCTGGGCTTCGGATGAATCGCTCGCAAAGCGACTTGATGTGCTGATGTGCAGGTGCGCTTCAGACTGTCTGCGGCTACTGCGCCCGATACCCTTGCGGTGTGCCAGCAGTGTCCAGCATGACGGCCTCACCGTGCGAGCCCGTCACTACTTAACACGAACAGAGCCTTGAATTTCCTGTCGGCCAGGGCACTACGGTAACGCCGAGCTTGCCGATGGACCCTGCGTGACCGCGGCAGCGCTCAGCTGAAATGCAGGCCGCTGATGCGTACCCAGGGCAGCAAGGTAGCGCCGGCGTCCAGCCGCTCAGTGCTGACCGCCACCACGTCGCGCAGCATCTGCGCCATGTTGCCGCTGACCATGACCTCACTCAGTGCGGCGCCGGCCACGCCGTCTTCAACGAGGAAGCTGTTCTTAATGACGCCCGAAAAGTCGCCATTCGACGCCGGGTTGCCCATGGACAAGCGGCCGACCACGGCGCCGCGCGCCACGCTGGCGATCATCGCCGCGCGTGGGGTCGTGCCGGCGGCCACTTCCCAGCCGCCGCTGGCCAATGGCACATGGGCCAGCCCGGTCTTGCGGCTGCCATACAGGCTCGGAGTGAGGGCGAGCAAGCGACCCTCACGCAGCAGTTCCACCGGTGGCGCGACAAAGCCGTCGGCCGACAGCGCTGCCTTGCCGGGCGCATCAAAGCGGCTCTTCAGGCCCAGCAAGGGGCTGGTGATGCCCTGGCCGACCTGGGTGCGGTAGAGCGAGGTGCCCGAGATCAGCGCCATGTCGCCCAGCTGGCCGAGCAGCCAGCCGAGCAGGCTCTCCAGCGCCGGCGGCGTGAGCACCACATCACCGACGAAGCTTTCCCTCAACGCCTGCGTATGCACCTGGCGCGCCAGCTCGCTGAACATGCCGGTGATGCCCAGGCCATGCGCCACCGACGGACCCGCCAGGGCATGGCAGCTGCCGCCAGCGCCATTGAACGAGCTGCTGCGATCACCCTCGCGCGCGGTGCCCATGGCCAGCATCTCGTACCAGCCCAGACGGCAGGCCAGCGCGCTGCCGCCGCTGGTGACGGTGTGGGCGTCGGCTCGGTGGTGCGCCA
>JBBQZM010000028.1:0-25791 GCA_038207685.1 Burkholderiales bacterium | reverse complement strand
TTCGAGGGGGATGCTTTTTTCGGCGAGGGCCAGTTCGACCAATCGCTGTTCGTTTACCCGCCCTCGGCGCGGCTGTGGGCCCTGCCACCGGCCACGCCGGCGCTGGGCATCCGCGTGCGCCTGCTGCTGGCCGACCCGGCGCTGGCCATTGATCCGGCGCTGGCCGACCGGGTGTGGCAATTGATCCATCGCGCCCGACCGGCGGGCATACCCATGCAGTTGATGGCCGAAGGCCAGGTTCTGAAGGAGAGCACACCATGAGCGTCGCAAGTGCGCGAGCGTTGGCTGCCACGTTGGGCGGCAAGGCCCCGGGCCATTTGATCACCTCCGACAACTGGAACGTGCTGGTCAGCGTGTTGCTCGAGTACGGCATCGCGCTCGACGGCCTGCCCGAGCGGGTGGGCGCGCTGGAGGCCGCGCTGGCCGTGCTCGACGCCCGCGTCGATGCGCTGGACGGCCTGCCCGCGCGGCTGCAGACGCTGGAGGACGAGACCGCGCCGCTGCGCGAGAACTACCTGCTGAAGGTGAGCACGACGCAGGAAAACGTGCTGGTCGGCCAGGTGGCCGAGCTGGTGTTCCAGGCCACCCGGCTTGACGGCAGCGCGCTGGCCGCGCCCATGCCCTGGCTGGATGTGGTTACCACCTGGGGCCGCTTGCGCGCGGCGCCCGGCTTCACGGTGCGCGACAACGCCGAAGAGAACGCGCTGTCGGTGCAGTTCAACAGCGCCGGCGTGGCCCGGGTGCAACTGCGTTCGCAGCACACCAAGGGTCTCAGCGCCAGCGAGGAGGCCAGCTTCGGCGTGGCCATGCGCGCCCAGGTGGGCAGCACCGGCCGCTCGGTGGCGGCTGTGCTGCAGGACAGCGAATCACCGCAGGCCACCGAGACGGTGCTGGCCTACAAGACCATGCACGCCAGCTATGCCGGCAACCGCGTCGTCAAGGCCTTTGCCGACAACTACGTCACCCAGTTCACCGGCGGCAAGTTCAGCGCCGGCAAGGTGACGCCCGCCTTCCGCCCGACCGGTGAATGGGAGAACTACCGCGCCACGGTGATGGCCTTCGCCAAGCCCGACGCCAGCGCCACCACGCCCGACCCGACCCGTGGTGTGGCCACGGTGCAGGTGAACTTCCGTGAATGGATTTCGCACTGGAGCAACGACTTCATCGACGACACCCTCGGCGTGCTGCCGGGCTGGCTGGGCACGATCACTGGCAATCTGGGCCGCATCGACCTGGTGCCGCTGATCGAAAACGAGCTTGGCCGCCGGGTGCAGAACGAGGGCCTGCTGGGCCAGCTGCGCAACGTCAACGCCATCGAGCAGGCGCTGGCGCGCACCAACCCGTCCACCGACCCGGTGGTACTGCAGAGCAAGGCGCTGCTGCAGGGCGCGCTGCAGACCCAGCGCGCCAGTGGCAACGTCGACACGGTCGCGATGGCTGGCTACGGCCAGCAGGCGCAGGCTTCCACCCAGGTAGGCCAGACCGCCAAGGCGGCGCAAGCCACGGCACAGGACGCGGCGGGTGCCAAGCAGGCCGTGGTGCTGCTGGAGTCAAGGGTCAAGGCCGCCGAGCAGACCGGCAAGGAGATCAGCGCGGGCATCCGCAACATCGCCGACGCTACCGGCAAGATCAACGTTGCCGAGGTGGCCGACCTGGGTGGGCGGCTGAACCGGATCAACCTCGACCTGGTCAACATCGCCTCGAAGATCGGCTGAGACCTGGTGAACGAGCCCCGCATGCCGGAGAGGCACTGATGCCCATCGTCTACCTGGAGCCGGGCGACCTGGCATTCGACCAGGCGCAGCGGGTGCTCGATTTCCTCAACCGTGCCAGCAGCGCGAAGCAGCTGGGCCGCGACATCGAGTTCCCCGACGAGCGCGACATCGGCGTGCGCCTGGGCCAGCGCCTGCTTGATGCCCGCGCCGCGCTGGGCGGCGCCTTCACCGACATCCGCCAGGTGCGTGCGGTGCGGCTGATCGGCCCCGAGCGCTTCACCGAGATTTGCGTGGCGGCGCTGGGGCTGGACATCAAGCGCTGGGTAGAGCTGTTCTACGGCGCCGCACCGCTGGCGCCGCAGACCGAGACCGGCCTGATCGTGGCCATTGAGCTGCGGCCGCAGCCGGCCTGGTTGGGCCAGCCGCTGGCGTTGAGCGTGTTTGTGCGCGACCGCGGCGGCGGTGCCCGCATGGGTGTGCCGGTGGCGGTGCACACCGGCCTGGGCCGGCTGGTGGCGATGTACGGCTTCAGCCGCATCGAGGGCGAGGCGATCACCGTGATCACTGGCGCCGACGGCAGCGCCGACCTGGAGCTGCTGGTCGAGCCCAGCGAGCCGCTGTCGCAGATCCAGCAATCGGCGCTGGAGCATGCGCTGGGCGGGCTGGATGCCAAGGCGTCCGATCCGCAGAAGATCGGCGACGCGCTGGCCGCGATGGTCGACACCTACCTGCAGGAGCGCAGCTACAACCTGCGGCGGGCGGTCGACGTCTGGGTGCGCGACCAGCGCGATGCGATGGTCGACCCGATCAACCCCTCGCGCTGGGCCTTTGCCTGGCCGATGAAGACGGCGCTGCTGCAGGCCGACGCGCTGGCCGCCGACGGCAGTGGCGGCACGCTGGCGCGTGCGGTGGCCACTGCCAACATCAAGAACTGGGTCGGCGCCTGGCTGCTGGCGCTGGACGCGCAACTGCGCCGCAGTGGCCAGATCGACGAGGCGCTGGCTGGCGCCGGCCGCGGTGCGGACGGTGAAACGCTGGGCCGTTTGCTGGGCCAGGCCCAGCGCTTCGTGGCGGCGCAGCCGGGCCGCGCCGCCGAATGGCTGGGTGGCAAGCAGGTGAAGTTGGCGGTGCGCGACTTGCTCAGCAGCGACCTCTCCGAGCTCGACACCACCGTCCGCGCCGAGCTGCTGACGCAGTTGGAGGTGGCGGCCGTCGAGGTGCGGCCTACCTCGATGGGCAGCTACACGCTGGTGAGCCAGACGCGCAAGGACCTGGTCAAGAAGATCGATACCATCCCGCGGCTGCAGGCCGGCGATCTGCAGCAGTTGTCGCAATTGCAGGGCTTGGTCGAATCGATAGACCGCAAGGCCGCGCTGATCGACGCGCAGACGCGCCAGATCGACGCGCTGGCGGCCACGGTGCGGGGCGAGCGCGAGACGGTCATCCAGCAGATCCAGCTGTTCAACCAGCAGCGGGTGCAGCTTGGCACGCGCATCGATGCGCTGCAGACCGATCTGCAGAACGTCAACCGCCGGATAACGCCGCTGTTCAACCGGCCGGTGGGCGGCGCTGTGGCGGCCGGCGCGGCAAGTGCCGCCGGCCCGCTCGCCGACGCGCCGAACGATGCCGCCCCGCCCGGCACCAACCCGCCCGACACCAAGCCGCCTGCGCCGATCAGGCCGCGCCGGCGCAAGCCTTGAGTTGCGCGGGCCATGAGCGTCGCCACCGACTTCGGCCTCTACCCCACGCGCGGGCGAGTGGCCGGCCAGCGCGTGGCGCCGGGCCAGGTGTTCGACCTGGGCACGCCGGTGCAAGCAGGTGGGGTGACGCGGTTTCGCCGCTCACTGTGGCTGGCCGTGCCGGCAGCGGCGGGTGATGCCGCAACGCTGCAACTGGCCTTGAGCGCGCTGGCCATGCGCTTCGAGCCGCTGACGCTGGAGGTGGGCACCGGCGACCGACACTGGTTCGATGAGGTGCGCACCGAGCCCGACAACCAGACCGTGCACCTGGCGCTGAGCTGGCCGGCCACGGTGATTCGCCTGCCTGACCCCGGGCCCACGCAGCGTGACATAGCCTTCGACCTCTACCGCGCCGATGGCGACCGGCGTGCCGACGCGCCCACCCAGAATGGCCGCACCGGCAGCGCGCTGAGTCCGCCCTGGGTGGGCTCGCCGATGGTGGTGGTGATGCAGCAGGTGGTGCTGTCGCTCGGACGGGTCGAGCGTGTCGTCGTCGCCAAATCATCGACTGCCGCCCCGGCAGCAGCGCCCGGGCCGGTGATGGCGATGGCGATGGCGATGGCGATGGCCCCGCCGATGGCTGCGCCATCCGGCACTGCCGCCTCGGCAGCGGTGCAGGGCGCCATCAAGAAGGTGGCGCCGGGCCGCGAGGTCGGGCTGTCAGCCTTGTTGCACCGGGCCTCGCATGTGGTGCCTGCGCTGGTGCTGCGGGGCGCGCCCACCAGCCCACGCGCCACGCTGGTGATGGAGGCCCGCGGCGATGCACCCGAGACCTTGCTGTGGCAGGCGCTGCTACCCGGCGAGCAGGGCACGGTGACGCTGCCGCAGCGGCCGCTGGCCGACGAATGGGCGCCGGCGCTGGAGCAGGTGCGCAAGCGCCTGGCCGCCGAGACGCCGCGCTCGGAAGCGCCGCTGCTGCTGCGGCTGGACATCGAGTCCGACGCGCCGGCGCGGGTCACGCTGCTGCAAGCGGCGCTGGCGCTGGATGCCGAGTTCGAGACGCTGCCGGACGAGTTGCGCGTTGATTTCGACGGCACCGGTGCGCAGGCCAAGGCGCTGCCGCTGGACCTGCCGGCCAGTTTCCCGCTGCAAGGGCTGACGCTGACCGGCCGCGTCGGCGGCGGCACCGACGCCAACGCCGACGTCGGCGCGCTGCCCTCCGATCAGCGCTGCGGCCTGCTGCTGGGTGCCGCCGACCGTGTGCTGGTGCACGCGGTGCTGACGGCGCCGCAGCGCGTGGCCGGCCTGTCGCTGGCCTGGCTGCCCTTGAGCGACGCGGTGGCGCTGACGCTGCGCCTGCTGTCCGATGCCGGCAACGCGCCCAGCGTGGCCGCGCTGGCCGAGTGGCAACTGGCGGCCGATACGCCGGCCGCGGGCTGGCTCGCGCTGCGCGGCGATGCACTGGACCTGCAGGCCCAGCACCTGTGGCTTGAACTCACCATGAGCGAAGGCAGCGGCCTGTGGCTGGCCGATGCTGCCGAGCCAGTGCCAACGCAAGGCCATGTCGAGCAGCGCGGTGGCCCGTCGCCCCGCCGCCAGCCACTGGGCCAGCAGCCGCGACTGGCCTGGTTGCCGGCCCCATCGCCCAGCGCGCTGCAGCAGACCCGCCGCGTCGGGCTGTTCGCCGCGGACGTGGTGCTGGCGGCGCAACTGGACGAGCGCTTCACGCTGGATTGCCCTGGCGCGCTACTGCCGGTGGTGGCCGGCCAGGGCCTGCAGGCGCGCAGCGGCAGCGCGGCCCGCTTGACCCTGGTGTCGGCGCGGGCCCGGATTCGGCTGGCCTGAACTGGGCGTGCCCGGCCTCGGGCTGAACGATGGTCTGTCAGAACAAGGTTTCGCAGCCGGTGCCGGCCAGCGCGCGCTGCACCGTGGCCCGGTCATGCTCGCCCAGCGCCTGGTAGTCGCGGCGCAACCAGGCCAGGCACTTGCCCTGGTAGGCAAAACTTTGCTGGGTCCAGGGCTGGTCATCGATGAGGGTGCTGAATTCGGCCTGCCCGTCCTGCAAGGCCAGGGCATTGGCCAGCAGCAGCGGCGCATAGACGCGGCCGATCTCCTGCAGCAGACGGATCAGCGTGGGCGGCAGGGTGCAGGGGTCGAACCAGTCGCTGTCGGCCGGCTCCAGCCCCGACAAGTCTTCGAGCGTGCCCACCCAGGCGCAGACGCGCGGCGCGCGCTGCACCGTCAGCGCCATCGGCGTCGGGTCGAAGTGCGCCAACTGGGTGAGCTGGCCGAAGAGCGCAAAGTCGCCTGCGCCCGGCCGCCCGCCCAGCATGAAGGCATGCTGGCGCAGATGGTCTTCCATCACGTCGAGCAGCCGGGCGTAACTGGCCTCGATCAGCGCCCAGGTCTGCGGGTTGGAGCCGACATAGCGCAGCCGCGGTATTTGCCGCTGGCTGAAGGCCTGGGCGTGCTCAGCCAGCGTGGCGTCGTCCATGGCGCCCTGTGCCCAGTTGGGCAGCACCATCGCCGCCTTGTGGATGTCATCGGCGTAATGCCAGCGGTAGTGGAACATCGCCTTGGTCAGCCACTCGTCGGCATAGTCCTCGATCAGCGCGTCGATGAAAGCCAGCGCCGCTTGGGCTGGCAGGGCTTGACGGCCGCTGAAGGCGGTGTCGAAGCGGCGGATCAGCGGCGTGGAATCGGTCACCGCGCTCAGCGCGCCGCTGGTGTCGGGCAGGTAGAAGGTGGGAAGCAGTGGCACCTTGGCCGCAGGCAGGTGGCGCACGGCCGCGTTGCTCTGCAGCAGGCGGTACGGAATGCGGCGGTAGCGCAGCAGCGCCAGCATCTTGCGGGTGTAGGGCGAGCCATGGCGACCGCTCAGCAGCAGGGGCGGCGTCAGCCGATCCGGCTCGGTTCGGCGGTCGGGCGGGGCGGCGGGGGGCGTACTCATGGCGGCTCCTGCGTGCAAAAGATCATCCCACTCTAAACGCCGCGCCAGCGCGTGCTCGGTCAGCGCTGTGACGGCCCGTCAAGGGTGTAGGCTTGGCAGACCCCGTTGGCCGTGACAGGAGCGAGATGAAGCGCGTCAGCACCACCACCGCCGCAGCGGCGCCGCCGGCAGCACAGCCTGCGCGTGCCGACTGGACCATCGCCCAGGGCTGGGAAGACTACGGCCCGCCTGAGCATGCCACTTGGCAGACGCTGTTCGAGCGCCAGACCCGGCTGCTGCCCGGCCGTGCCTGCGACGAGTTTGTGCAAGGCATGCGCGATTTGCCGATAGGCGCCACGCAGATTCCGAACTTTGAGCGCCTGAGCGACGTGCTGATGAAGCGCACCGGCTGGCAGGTGGTGGCCGTGCCGGGGCTGGTGCCCGACGAGGTGTTCTTCGAGCACCTGGCCAAGCGGCGCTTCCCGGCCGGCAACTTCATCCGCCGGCCCGATCAACTCGACTACCTGGAAGAGCCCGATATCTTCCACGATGTCTTCGGCCATGTGCCGATGCTGATGAATCCGGCCATCGCCGACTACATCCAGGCCTATGGTGAAGGCGGCCTGCGTGCGCAGCGGCTGGGGCAGTTGAACCACCTGGCCCGAGTCTACTGGTACACGGTGGAATTCGGCTTGTTGCGCCAGGCCGATGGTCTGCGCCTCTACGGCGCGGGCATCGCCTCGTCGCTTGCCGAGAGCGTGTTTGCGCTCGACGACCCGTCACCCAACCGCATTCGTTTCGATCTCGAACGCGTGATGTGCACCGATTACCGCATCGATGACTTCCAGGAAAGCTACTTCGTCATCGACAGCCTGGATGAGTTGCTGGCGCTCAACCACATCGACTTCCAGCCGCTCTACCAGCGGGTGCAAGGCCGGCCGACCATCGCGCCCGGACAGGTGCTGGACAGCGATACGCTGATCTCGCGCGGCAGCGGCGCCTACTTTCGCGACAAGCGCTGAACTGCGGCCCACGCGCCCGGCCTCCGGCCGCGGTCCCGTGGGTGACTGCCGAGGCCACCAGCGCCGCGCAGCATGGCGCTTTTCCGACCACACGAGGAGTCTCCATGGGCATGGCCATCAGCAAGCAGGCGATCGATCTGGGCATCGTCACCACCAACGGACCGGCGATGCTGGCCTTCTACCGCGACCTGCTGGGCCTGGAGTTCAAGGGCGAGATGGCGATGCCGGGTGGCAAGGGCACGATGCACCGTCTGCTGTGCGGTGACAGCCTGATCAAGCTGGTGGTGATGCCTGAGCTGCCGGCCAAGGCCGCGCCGGGTGGCATCCAGGGCGCTGCCGGTTTCCGCTACTGGACCGTCACCGTCAGCAACCTCGAAGACATGGCCAAAGCCTGCACCGATGCCGGTCACAAGCTGGTATGGCCAGTGCGTGAGATCCGGCCCGGCGTGCGCATTGCGATGGTCGAGGATCCGGATGGCAACTGGGTCGAGTTCCTGCAGATTGGCTGAGCGCCGTGCGGCATCGGCGCCGCCATGGCCTGATGCAGGTCAGCCCGCATGGATTCCAGACGGCGCGCTGATCTGAGGTCGGCTCCACATCCCCTTGTGTCGTCAGCCAGAGCCCTTACGGCCTGGTCGGCCCCAAGGACTTGCCGCCGGCCGTCGTGCAAAGCCTGTACGAGGCCTTCACCGAGGCCGGCCAGGATCCTGCCCTGCAGACCCTGCTCGACCGCTTCAACCAGGTGCCGTGGAAGCGCAACCCGGCCGACTACCGCGCCTTCGCCGAGCAATGCTTCAGCAGCGTCAAGCCGCTGCTGGTGAAGTCGGGGCTGGCCAAGCCCTGAGCCAGGCGGCGGCTGGCGCGGCGGCCCCGGCCGGCCTCACGCTGGGTCGGCGGTCTGCGCGGCGCTGTGGCCCGACACCTCGGCGCCCGCATCGGGCGCCAGGTGGCGGTACAGCCACAACGAGGCCAGCGAGATCAGACTGATGACGATGAAGGCGCGGCTGAAGTCGGCCGCCACCAGCAGGCTGCGGGCATCGGCGCGGCGGCTGGCTTCGAGCAGCATCGCTGCCACCGCCACGCCGGCGGCCAGCGACAACTGCTGCACCACCGCGACAAACGAGGTGGCCTGGCTCATCTGCGGCTGCTCGATGTCGGCATAACCCAGCGTGTTGAGGCTGGTGAATTGCAGCGAGCGAAAAAAGCCACCAACCAGCAGCACGCCGATGATCAACACATGGGGCGTGTCGGCGGTGAACAGCGCGCAGGCCGCCATCATCAGGCTGCTGAGCACCGCATTGATGCCCAGCACCCGCTTGAAGCCGAAGCGCCGCAGGATGGGCGAGGCGGTGAGCTTCATGGTCATCGCGCCGGCGGCGCCGGCAAAGGTCAAGAGGCCCGAGGCAAAGGCGGTCAGGCCGAAGCCCAATTGCAGCATCAATGGCAGCAAAAAGGGCAGGGCGCCGACCGACAGCCTGAACAGCGCGCCGCCCAGCAAGGTGATGCGAAAGCTGGCGATCTGCAGCAGCCGCAGGTCAAGCAGCGGATACGCCGCGCGCCGCGCATGGCGCAGGTACAGCGCAAGCAGCAGCGCGCCGGCGGCCATCATGGCGGTGGCCATCCAGCCGCTGCTGGTGGCCAGGTTACCGGCCAGCGTGAAGCCGAAGATCGCCAGCGACAAGCCCAGCCCGCTGAGCGCAAAGCCGATGCTGTCGAGCGGCCGGCGCAGCGTTTCGCGCACCTGCGGCACCAGTGACCAGGCCAGCGCCAGCCCGATCAGGCCCACCGGCACGTTGAGCCAGAAGATGCCGCGCCAGTGGTAGTAGGTGGTGATGAAGCCGCCCACCGGCGGGCCCATGATCGGCGCCATCAGCGCCGGGATGCTCAGCCAGGCCATCGCCGAGACCATCTCGCGCTTGGGGATCACCCGCAGCAGGATCAGCCGGCCCACCGGCAGCATCAGCGCGCCGCCCACGCCTTGCAGAAAGCGGCCGGCGATCAGGCTGTGCAGATCCCAGGCCAGCGCGCAGCCCACCGACGACAGCGTGAACACCGCGATCGCGGAGGTGAACACCGTCTTGGCGCCAAAGCGGTCGGCGCACCAGCCGCTGATCGGGATGAAGATCGCCAGCGCCACGTAATAGGCGGTGAAGGCCAGCTTCAAGGCGATGGCGTCGACGCCCAGATCGGCGGCCATCGGCGCCAGCGAGGTGGCGATCACCGTGCTGACCAGACTCTCCATGAACAGCGCCGAGGCCACCACCAAGGTGAGCACACGGGTGGAAGGCATGTTCAGCTCGCCGTCGAGGCGATCAGTTCATCAATCAAGCGCGCCATCAGCGCCGGGTCTTCCATCGGCAGGAAATGGGTCTTGTCGTTGAACAGCAGGTCGCGGCCGTGGTGAAACTCGCCCGCCAGCCCCGGCCAGGTGGGCGAGCCCAGCGGATCCCAGGGCAGGATGGATGGATCCTGCGGCCGGGCGCGCACCACCCAGACGGGGATCTGCAGCGCACGGATGCTGGCGATCACGCCGGGGTTGCTGCGCGCCTGCGGATAGATGCTGGCTTCAAACGCCGGCGCGCAGGCCAGTTCAAAACCGCTGCCGCTGGCGCCCGGCCGCAGGCCATGCTCGCAGTACAGCCGCAAGGCCTCGCGGCCGAACACCGCATAAGGTGGCCGCTCGGCAAAACGATCGAACATGGCCTGTGCCGACTCGAAGTGGTTCTTGCGTCCGGCCGCCGGATGCAGCGTGCCGGCGGGCACCGGCGGCAAGTGGTAAGTGGCCGGCGCCTGCATCACCGGATCCACCAGCAGCAGCCGCGAGAAGCGAGTCGGCTCGAAGGCTGCAGCCTGCACCAGCGCATGGGCGCCCATGCTGTGGCCAATGCCGATCGCGCCCTGCAAGTTCATCGCGCTGGCCAGCCCGGCCAGGTCACGGCCAAAGGCCTCCCAGTTGGCAAACGGCGCCGATTCGCTGCGGCCATGGCCACGCAGGTCGGGCGCCAGCACATGGCGGCCGGGCAGGCGCTGGATCACCGGATCCCAGACCCGGCTGTGAAAACCAGTGGCATGCACCATCAGCAGCGTGGGCGAGGCGGTGCCGCGCAACGGCGCCCGCCATTCGTGGCAGGCGAGTTGAATGCCGTTGCTGGTGATCTGGTGCAGGTGGGGTTGTTGTTCGTGCGCGGTCGCGACGGTCATCTCATGTCTTTCAAGCCGATCAGCGCGAGGCCCACGGTGGTTGGAGTGCAGATTGTCCAGCAGGTGCCGCGGCGCGGCTGCCGCCGGCAGGGCGCCCGAGCGAGGTTCAGACCTCAGCAGCCAAACGGCTGGCCTGGTCGATTGCCCGCTTGGCGTCAAGTTCGGACGCCTCGAAGGCGCCGCCCACCAGTCGAACGGCAACGCCGGCGACCTGCAATTCATCGTACAGCGTGCGCAGCGGCGTCTGGCCGGCGCAGACGATCACCGTGTCGACCTCGAATAGCCGCGGCTCGCCGTTGACCCTGGTGTGCAGGCCGGCGTCGTCGATGCGTTGGTAGTCGACGCCGGCGACCATGTGCACACCGCGACGATTGAGCACCAGCCGATGCGTCCAGCCGGTGGTGCGGCCCAGGTTCCGGCCCAGCGCGTCGGCCTTGCGCTGCATCAGGAAGACCTCGCGATCGGCCTTGGCCAGTTGCGGCACCACGCCGGTGACGCCGCCTCGGGGATGGCCCTTGAAATCGATGCCCCATTCGCGGGCAAAGACATCGATGTCCAGCGCCGCCGAGGGGCCCTCGTGGGTGATCAGTTCAGCGACGTCAAAGCCTATGCCGCCCGCGCCCAGGATGGCGACACGCCGACCAATGGGCTGGCGGCCGAGGATGGCGTCGATGTAGGACACCACCTTGGGGTGGTTGATGCCCGGGATGTCGGGTGTACGCGGGTGGATGCCGGTGGCCACCACCACCTCGTCGAAGCCTTCGGCCTGCAAGTCGGCGGCGCTGGCGCGACTGTTCAGCCGCAGCGTGATGCCATGTTTGTCGATCATGCGGCGGTAGTAGCGCAATGTCTCAAAGAACTCTTCCTTGCCGGGGATGCGCTTGGCCAGGTTGAACTGGCCGCCGATCTCGGTGCCGGCGTCGATCAGCGTCACCTGGTGGCCACGCTGGGCCGCCACCGTGGCAAAGGCCAGGCCGGCCGGGCCAGCGCCGACGACCGCGAGGCGTTTGGCGCGCACGGTGGGCAGGTAGCGCAGCAGGGTCTCGTTGCAGGCCCGCGGGTTGACCAGGCAGCTCACCTGCTGGCGGCCACCAAAGGTGTGGTCCAGGCAGGCCTGGTTGCAGGCAATGCAGGTGTTGATCTCGTCCTCGCGGCCCTCGGCCGCCTTGTTCACCAGCTCGGGGTCGGCCAGCATCGGCCGCGCCATCGACACCAGGTCGGCATCACCCCGCGCCAGCACCGCCTCGGCCACTGCCGGCATGTTGATGCGGTTGCTGGTGATCACTGGCACTTTCAACACCTTGCGCAGCCGCCCGGTGACCTGCGCGAAGGCCGCGCGTGGCACCATCGTGGCGATGGTCGGCACCGGCGCCTCGTGCCAGCAGAAATGGGTGCTCATGATGTTGGCACCGGCCGCCTCCACCGCCTGCGCCAGCGAGACCACCTCGTCCCAGGCCAGGCCGCCGTCAAGCATGTCCATCGCCGCGATGCGGAAGATCACGATGAAGTCGGGCCGCACCGCGGCGCGCACCCGGCGCACCACTTCCACCGGGAAGCGCATGCGGCTCTCCCAGGGCCCACCCCACTGGTCGGTGCGCAGGTTGGTTTTTTGTACCAGGAAGGTAGACAGCAGGTAACCGGCCGAGCCGATGATCTCGACGCCGTCATAACCGGCGGCCTGAGCCTGGGCCGCGCAGTTGACAAAGTCGTCCAGTTGCTTCTGGATGCCGGCCTCGTCCAGCTCGTTCGGCGTGTAGCGGCCGATGCGTGACTTCACGGCCGACGGCGCCACGCAGTCGGGCGTAGCGGCCAGCGCCCCGGTGTGCAGGATCTGCATGCAGATCTTCACGTCCGCATCGGCGGCATGCACCGCCTGGGTGATCAAGCGGTGCTGCGCTGCTTCTTCGGGTGTCGACAGCTTGCTGCCGCGGCCGGCCTCGGCATTGGGGTAGATGCCGCCGGTGATGATCATGCCCACGCCGCCGCGTGCGCGCTCGGCGAAGTACTCGGCCATGCGGGGGAAGCCGTTGGCGGAGTCCTCGAGCCCGGTGTGCATCGATCCCATCAGGATGCGGTTCTTCAGCCGGGTGAAGCCCAGGTCCAGTGGCGCGAACACATGGGGGTAGCGTGTGGTGCCGTTCATGGTCATCCGGAGCGAGGGGAGGCTGGCATGGTAGACAGCCGAAGCCGATCACGATGCCGCCTCGGTGACTGGTGCCGCGATTGCTTGCGACACACCACACACCGGCTTGCGCGTATGGACAGCGCATCACGTGCCGACTAGATTGGCCCGGCATCCGCCACCGGCGGGGCCGGCGCTGCGGCGCGTCGGCCCGGCATTGTTTCAGCCGCAAGACCGAGGAGACCTATCCCGTGCTGCATCCCCTGCACCATGCCCGCACCCACCCCGACAAGCCCGCCGTGATCATGGCCGGCAGTGGTCAGGTGATCACTTACCGCGCGCTTGAAGACCGCTCCAACCAGGTGGCGCAGCTGTTCCGTGCGCTGGGCCTGAAAAGCGGCGACCACATCGCATTGATGCTGGAGAACCATCCACGTTATTTCGAGATCTGCTGGGGTGCGCACCGCGCCGGGCTGATCTACACCGCGATGAGCACCCGGCTGACCGAAGGCGAGGTCAGCTACATCGTTGACGACTGCGGCGCCAAGGCGGTGGTCTCGTCGCGGGCCATGGCCGGCGCGGTGCAGCACCTGGGCGCCGCTTGCCGCGGCGTGTTGCACAGGCTGATGCTCGATGTGACGCCGGACCACGCGCCTGAAGGCTGGACCGCCTACGAGACGGCGCTGGCCGGGCAGCCGGCCGTGCGCATCGCCGACGAGCTGGCCGGCGGCGACATGCTGTATTCCAGCGGCACCACTGGCCGGCCGAAGGGCGTGTTCGTGCCGCCACAGGCCACCGAGATCGACGCGCCCAATCCGATGACCGACATCCAGGTCAATCTCTACGGCATGTCGGCCGACGCGGTCTACCTGTCGCCGGCGCCGCTCTACCACGCGGCGCCGCTGCGCTACACCATGGGTGCCCAGCGCCTGGGTGCCACCGTGGTGGTGATGGAACACTTCGACGCTGAAGATTACCTGCGGCTGGTGGAACTGCACCACATCACGCACAGCCAGCTGGTACCGACGATGTTCGTGCGCATGCTCAAGCTGCCGGAAGACAGCCGCCGCCGGTACGACTTGTCGTCGCTGCGCTGCGCCATCCATGCCGCCGCGCCTTGCCCGGTGGCGGTCAAGCAGCAGATGATCGACTGGTGGGGTCCGGTGCTGTGGGAGTACTACGCCGGCACCGAAGGCAATGGCGTGACCATGGTCGACTCGGCGCAGTGGCTCACCCACCAGGGCACGGTGGGCCGCGCGGTGATCGGCGAGCTGAAGATCTGCGACGACGAAACCGGCGAACTGCTGCCCCCCGGCCAGAGTGGCACCATCTACTTCGCCAACGGCCGGCCGTTTGCGTACCACAACGACCCGGCCAAGACCCAGGGCTCGACCCACCCCCTGGGCTGGACCACGCTGGGCGATGTGGGCTATGTCGATGCCGAGGGCTACCTCTACCTGACTGACCGCAAGGCCTACATGATCATCTCGGGCGGGGTGAACATCTACCCGCAAGAGGCCGAGAACGTGTTGATCAACCACCCCCAGGTGGCCGACTGTGCGGTGCTGGGTGTGCCCAACGAGGAGTTTGGCGAGGAGGTCAAGGCGGTGGTGCAGCCGCGCGACATGGCCGAAGCCGGCCCGGCGCTGGAGCAGGCGCTGATCGCCTACTGCCGCGAGCACCTCTCGCACATCAAGTGCCCACGCTCGATCGACTTTGAGGCCGAGCTGCCGCGTCACCCCACCGGCAAGCTCTACAAGCGCTTGCTGAAGGACCGCTACTGGGCCGGGCGCGAGTCCAAGATCCTGTGAAACGTGGACGCCGCCAGGCGCCCGCTCACTGGACTAGCCTACGCCCATAGCGCGCAGGGAGCGTTGCCTGGGCGCGCCCCGGCGCGCTCACGCCGCCAGCAGCAGATCGGCCAGCCGTCGCCGGTGGTGCGCGGCGTCGCCGAACCAGGGTTGCAACCACAGGCCGCGGCGCAGGTAGAGCTGGGCGTCGCAGTCGTAGGTGAAGCCAAAGCCGCCGTGGAACTGCACACCCCGGTCGCCGCCCAGCACCAGGCCGTCGCCGGCCTCCACCTTGGCCATGCGCAGCGCCACTTCAGCGTCCAGGCCGTCGATCAGCAGGCTGGCGGCATGGGCCACATGCGAGCGGGCGCGCTCCAGCGTGCACAGCTGCTCGGCACAGCTGTGCTTGAGCGCCTGGTAGCTGCCGATCTTGCGGCCGAAGGCGTTGCGGGTGTTGAGGTAGTCAACGGTCACGCCCAGCACACCGGCCAGCCCCCCGGCGGCCGCGGCCGCGGCCAGCAGCCACGCGGCCTGGCGGATGGCGCGCAGCGCTGCCAGTGCATGTTCGCCGGTGATCAAGGCCTCAGCGGGCAGCGTGATGCCGTCGAGCGCCAGCCGGTAACAGCGCTGGGTTTCGTCGATCACCACTTCGCGTTGCAGTGCTGCCGCAGGCAGATCAGCCGTGGGCAGCAGCACCAGTGCCGGCGCGCCATCGTGCAACACCGAGACCAGCAGCAGTTCGGCCACCGCCGCGTCGGTGACCAGGGTCTTGTGGCCGTACAGGCGGATGCTCGCGCTCTCGGTCGCGGCGCGGGCCTGTGGCCGCGTCAAGTCCCAGCTGCCTTCGTCTTCAAACACCGCCACCGTGCCGATGCTGCCCTGGCACAGCCGGGGTAACCACAACGCCTGCAACGCTGCGCTGGCGCCGGCCAGCAGACCCTGGCTGCACAACAGGCTGCTGGCAAAGGGCGTGGCCAGCAGGTGGCGGCCCATCGGTTCGGCGATCACCGCGGTGTGGCCCAAGGACAAGCCGCTGCCGCCCAAGGCTTCCGGCACGGTGATGCCCAACCAGCCCATCTCGGTGATCTGCTGCCAGACCTCGGTATCAAAGCCGTTGTCGCTGTGGATCAACTGGCGCACTGCCGACGACGGCGAGCGCTCGCGGCAGAAACTGGTGGCCGATTCGAGCAGCATGGCCTGCTCGTCGCTGAAGTGGATGCGGGTGTCGAGTTTGCGCATCGCTCAATCTTTCGGCAGGCCGAGCACCCGCTCGCCCACGATGTTGGCCTGGATCTGGCTGGGCCCGCCGCCGATGGTGGCCGAGAAGCTGTTGAAGTAACCGCGCTGCCACTTGCCCCCGTCCACCACCTGGGCATCGCCCACCCAGCGCGCCGCATTGGCGCCCTGCAGCGAGGTCGAGAACTGGAATAACCGCCGCGCATGTTCAGTGACGCGCAGCTTGTTCGACAGCGGAATCGCATCGGGCCGCTCGCTGCACAGCGCCGGCAGCCGCGCCCGCGTGGTGCACAAGCGGTCACCCTGGGCCTCGATGATGAAGCGCACCAGTTGATCACGCACCAACGGGTCATCGATCGCCGGTTCGCCGTCGCGCTTCGAGCGCCGCGCCAGTTCGACCAGGTCTTCGATACCCAGGTGCATGCGGTTCAGGCCGCCCGCCTGGCCGCCGGCGGCGCCGCGCTCGAAAGTCAGCGTCTTCATCGCGATCTGCCAGCCTTCGCCCTCACGGCCCATCAGGCCGTCGGCCGGCACACGGGCGTTGTCGAAAAAGGTCTGGGTGAAGCCGTATTCGCCGGTCAGCTTGCGGATCGGCCGCGTGCTGATGCCGGGCGCGTCCATCGGGATCAGAAAGTAGGACAGGCCGGCGTAGCGTTTCTCCTGCGGGTTGGTGCGCGCCAGCAGGATCATGTGCTTGGCGTACTGGCCCAGGCTGGTCCAGATCTTGGCGCCGTTGATGAGGTAGTGGTCGCCCGAGCTGTCGGATACCCGTACCGCGCGCGTCTGGCAGTTCGCCAGGTCCGAGCCCTGGTCGGGCTCCGAGAAACCCTGGCACCAGATCTCGTCGCCGCTGAGCATGCCGCGGATATAGCGTTGCTTCTGCGCCTCGCTGCCGATGGCCAGGATCAGCGGGCCGGCCCAGCTCAGGCCGATGGTGTTGGGCACAAACGGCACCTTCTGCCGTGCCATCTCGGCATTGACGATGTCCTGGTAGGCCTGGGGCTTGCCGCCGCCGCCATAGGCCGCCGGCCAAGCCATGCCGAGGTAGCCGGCCTCATAGACCTTGCGTTGCCAGTCGCGCAGGTAGTTGAACTGCGCTTCGGTGCCCACTTCCATGAAGGATTCGGGCAGCAGAAAGTCGGGTTCGGGCGGCCGGTTGGCGCGCAGCCAGTCGGCCACTTGCTGGCGGAACTCATCAAGGTCGGGGTCGGTCACGCAGGTCTCCCAGGTCAGGGGGTGGGCGAGGGCGGCAAGCCGTTGATCAGCGCGCCACCCAGGCCGGCGGGCGCTTCTCGCGGAAGGCCGCCATGCCTTCGGCGGCTTCGGGCGAGCGGAACATACGTGCGCTCCAGGCGCTGGCCTCGGTGAAGGCTTCGTCGCGGGGCAGTTGCAGCATGCGGCGCACCAGCTTCTTGCACTCGGCCACCGCGATCGGGCCAGCGGCGTTGATGGCGTTGATCTCCTGCTGCACCGCCTCGGGCAGCGCGGCCGCCGGCACGGCCTTGTGCACCAGGCCGTAGCGCACCGCCTCGCGGCCGGAGAAGCGCTCTCCGGTGAGCAGCAGTTTCATGCCCACATGCGGCCCCAACTTGGGCAGGCAGACGACCGAGATCACCGCCGGGATGACGCCGATCTTCACCTCGGAGAAGCTGAACACCGCGTCCTCGACGCAGAGCACGATGTCGCAGGCACCCACCAGGCCCAGGCCACCGGCAAAGGCGGCGCCGTTGATGGCGCAGATCACCGGCTTGGGCGCATCCTGGATGCGCGCCAGCACCTCGGCCAGGCCCACGCCCTCACGGCCCTCGACCATCTGGCCGGGCGGGCTCTTGAGATCGGCACCGGCGCAAAAGGCGCTACCGGCACCGGTGAGCACGATGCAGCGCACCGCTGGGTCAGCGATCGCCGCGTCCAGCGCATCGGCCAGCTGGTTGACCAGTGCGGCTGACAGCGCATTGCGCTGCTCGGGGCGGTTCAAGGTCAGCCAGGCAGCGCCGCCGCGTTGTTCAGCCAGCACCAGCGCGGGCGTGGCAGCAGGAGAGGAGGGTGTGGTGGAGGTGGTCATGGCTTGATTTTGCGGTCTTTGCCGACGACTGCATCTTCCGCGTGGCGCAGGCTGCCCGGTGTCACGGGCGGAACAGCCGCTGCCGGCCCCGACCCCGACACTCGTTGCCTCAACTGCCGATGCCCATGACTGCTGCCCAAACTGCCGATCTCACGCCCGCCGGCCTCGCCTCCATCGATGCCATCACCGCCGCGCTGGCCAGCGTGGGTTACATCTCGACACGGCAGATTTCCACCGCTGTCTACCTGGCCCACCACCTGCGCAAACCGGTGTTGATCGAAGGCCCGGCCGGTGTTGGCAAGACCGATCTGGCGGTCTCAAGCGCCAAGGCGCTGGGCTTTGCGCTGCTGCGCCTGCAGTGTTACGAAGGCCTGGACGACAGCAAGGCGCTGTATGAGTGGAAGTACGGCAAGCAGCTGCTTTACACCCAGATCCTGAAAGAGAAGATAGGCCTGCTGGTCGACGGCACCGACACGCTGCAAGGCGCGTTCAGCAAGCTGGCAGGCTTTCAGGACTTGTTTTTCTCGCGTGATTTCCTGGAGCCGCGGCCCTTGCTGCAGGCGATGGAACAAATCGGCGGCAGCGTGCTGCTGATCGACGAGATCGACAAGAGCGAGGAGGCTTTCGAGGCCTTGCTGCTCGAGGTGCTGGCCGATTACCAGGTGACCATCCCCGAGATCGGCACCATCCGTGCCCAGGTGCCGCCGCTGGTCATACTGACCTCCAACAACACCCGCGAATTGGGCGATGCGCTGAAGCGCCGCTGCCTGCACCTGCACATCGGTTTTCCTGATGCGGTGCTGGAGCAGCGTGTGCTGCGCGCCCGCGTGCCCGACATCGGGTCGCAACTGCTGGCTCAGTTGGTGGCTTTTGTGCAGTTGCTGCGGGTTCAGAACATCCGCAAGCCGCCGTCGATCGCCGAATCGGTCGACTGGGCGCGCACGCTGCTGCTCTTGCATGCCGGTGTGTTGGATGAAGTGATGGTGCGCGACACGCTCAATGTGCTGCTCAAGCGCGAGACCGACATCCAGGAAGTGCAGGGCAGCCTGCGCCAGCTGACGCAGTCCGCGCTGCAGGCTGCCTCGACGGCCAACACGGCGGCTTGATGGACAGCACGCTGGCCGGCTTCGTGCGGGCGCTGCGTGCGGCCGGCGCTGAAGCCTCCACTGCCGAAACCATCGACGCCGCGCGCGCCGTGGCGCTGGTGGGTTATGCCGACCGGGCGACGCTGAAAGCCTCGCTGGCGGTGGCGTTGGCCAAGTCGGAGGACGACAAGCAGATCTGTGACCAGGTCTTCGAGCTCTACTTCGGCCGCCCAAGCGACGAGGCAACTCAAGCTCAGACGGCGCAAGCCAGTGGTCAACGCACCGGCGATGCCGCGGTCGACCGATTGCTCGACCTGGCCGACGGTGAGCCCGGCGCGCTGGCGGCGGCGCTGGCACGCGCCGGCCAGGCCGCGGCTGTGGACGACATCCGCTTTGTGTCGCAGACCGCCTACCTGACCCGCCAGATGCTTGAGGCCATGGGCATCGCCGCGCTGGAGGCGCGCTTGCAGCGCGGCGCGGGCGGCGCGCCCGGCGAGGCCCAACCGGCCGAGGCGCAAGCGCTGGCCGCCGCGCGCGAACGGCTGCAGCAGCAGGCGCGGCAGTACGTCGACCAGCGCTACGCCTTGTTCGGCCGGCCGGCCACCGAGGCCTTCATGACCGAGGTGGCGGTGGCCCGCCCGCTGGGCCGGCTGAGCCCGCCCGACATGGACCGCATGAAGGCGGCGGTGGCGCGCATGGCCAAGCGGCTGGCGGCGCGGCATTCAAAGCGCCGTCGCATCCTGCTGCGCGGCCAGCTCGACTTCCGGCGCACGATGCGGGCCAACGCCGGCCACGACGGTGTGCCGTTTGAACTGCACCACAAGCACAGGCGGCGCGACAAGCCACGCATCGTCGTGGTCTGCGATGTCTCGGGCTCGGTGATGGCCCATGTGCGCTTTCTGCTGCTGTTTCTCTATGCGCTGCAAGGCACGGTGGCCGATCTGCGCAGCTTCGCCTTCTCCAATGCGCTGAAGGACGTGGCCCAGCCGCTGGAGACGCTGCCCTTCGACGATGCGATGGCGCTGATCCTGCGTGAGGTCGGCGGCGGTGCCACCGACTACGGCCAGGCCTGGGTGGATATGCATGAACAGCACTGGGACTGCATCGACCGCCGCACCACGGTGCTGGTGCTGGGCGACGGCCGCTCCAACCACAGCGACCCGCGGCTGGATTTGTTTGCCGAGCTCAGCGCCCGCGCCAAACGGGTGGTCTGGTTGTGCCCGGAGCTGCCAGGCCGCTGGGGCAGCGGCGACAGTGAGATGCTGCGCTACCGGCCGTTCTGCTCGCATGTCGGCCACTGCGCCACTGCCGGCGACATCGAACGCGCGATCGACGAGGCCTTGTCGGCCTACGGTTGAGCAGCGATACGCTGCCCGACACCCCATTCAACGGAGACACCCATGGCCATCTTCAACCCCGCCGCCGTGTTGATCGACCAGCAGCCCAGCCCCTGGGGCGAGCTGATGCCCATCGTGTACGACCAACGTGACGTGCTGCTGTATGCCGTGGGCATCGGCCTGCACAGCTTGCGCTTCACCTACGAGGGGCATCCGCAGTTTGCGGTGTTCCCCACCTTTGCCATCCGCTGGGGCGGCCGAGGCCTGCAGGTCGACCGCCAGGCGTTGCCGGCCTCGCCAGGGCCGCTGACCATCGATGCCGAGCGGTCCATCCAACTGCTGGCGCCGCTGCCGCTGCCCGCATCGCCGCAGGACACGGTGACGGTACAGGCGCGCTCGCGGCTGCTGGCGGTGCATCCGCGCGGCAAGGGCAGCGCCTTCTCCGAGTTCGAGACCGAGGTGCTGGATGCCAACGGCCAGGTTTGCGTGCGCATCGTCACCGGTGTGTTCCAGCGCGGCGTGGCCGGCATCGGCGACATCGAGCCCTTCCAAGGCTGCGGCACCAGCCGCTCGAACAAGGTCACGCTGCCCGAGCGTGCACCCGACTTCGAATTGGTCACCGCCATCGCCCCCAACCAGGCTCAGCTTTACCGGCTGTCGGGTGACTACAACCCGTTGCACATCGATCCCGAGTCGGCGCACTTCGGTGGCTTTCCGGCGCCTATCCTGCATGGCTTGTGCACCTATGGCCACTGCGCGCAGATGCTGCTGGGCGCCTTGTGCGAGGGCGAGGCACGGCGCTTCGGCACGCTCAAGGCGCGTTTCTCTTCGCCGGTTTACCCGGGTGATGAGTTGCGCATCGTCGGCTGGCGCGACGGCGTTGGCCGGGTCATATTCGAGGCCCGTGTCGGCGACAAGACCGTGGTCAGCAACGCCAGTTTCGAGCACCATTAAGCGAAACCAGCGCAACCAGCGCAGCACACAGCCCCCCTTTCACCGGCCAGGAGACACCATGACCACCGCCATCGATACCGGCACCCCCGATCTGCTCGCCAGCCTGGAGGCCGGCGTGCTCACGCTGACGATGAACCGCCCCGAGGCACGCAATGCGATGTCGGCAGCGATGAACCAGGCACTGCAGCAGCAGCTGGCCGCCGCCGAGTTGGATTCGGCGGTGAAATGCCTGGTGCTCACCGGCGCCGGTAAAGGTTTCTGCGCCGGCGGCGACGTCAAGGGCATGGCCGCGCGCGGTGACGGCACGGTGGGTGCGATGACCATCGATGAGGCCATCGCCCGCCAGCGCATCAACCAGCGCGCCACCGCCGGCAAGTTGTTCAAGATGCCCAAGCCGACGATCGCCGTGCTGCCCGGCGCGGCAGCCGGTGCCGGCCTGGCACTGGCCCTGGCCTGCGACCTGCGGGTGATGGCCAGCAACGCGATCATGACCACCGCCTTTGCCCGCGTCGGCTTCTCCGGCGATTACGGCGGCACCTACTTCATGACGCAGCTGGTGGGCTCGGCCAAGGCGCGTGAGCTGTACTTTTTGTCTGAGCGTGTCAGCGCTGAAGAGGCCTTGCGACTGGGCCTGACCAACTGGGTCTGCCCGCCTGAGGCGTTGGCGGCCAAGGCCCGCGAAATCGCGCTGCGCCTGGCCAGCGGCCCGACAGTGGCCTACCGCTACATGAAGGAAAACCTCAACCGCGCGATGTCCGGCGAGGTCGATGATTGCCTGGATCTGGAAGCCACCCACCACATCCACTGCGGCCAGACTGAAGACCACCGCGAGGCGACCCAGGCCTTTGTCGCCAAGCGCGAGCCGGTGTTCAAGGGTCAATAACCCCTGGACCTTCCCCGCGGCCCGTGCCAACGCGCTGCGCTTGCCCTTGATCGCTTTCCCAGGACGCCACCGATGACCGCCAGCCCCCAGCCCATGCCCCGCGCCCGGGCCATCACCGAGCTCACCGCGCCCGGCCAGCCCTATGAACTGGTGGACGAAGTGATCAAGGGCCGGGCACTGCGGGTCTTTCGCAACGCGCCGCCGTCGCTGCGCGCGCTGTTCGAGTCCACCGCCAGCGATCTGCCGTTCCTCACCTACGAAGACGAGCGCTTTACGTTTGCCCAAGCCTGGCAGGCTGCATCGCGCATTGGCCAGGTGCTGGTGCAGCAGGGTGTGGGCCATGGCGACCGGGTGGCGATCGCCATGCGCAACTACCCGGAATGGATCCTGGCCTTCACCGCCATCACCTCGATCGGCGCGGTGGCGGTGGCCATGAACGCGCACTGGCAAGCCGAGGAAATGGCCTACGGCCTCACCGACAGTGGCGCCATGCTGGTGCTGGCCGACCAGGAACGGCTCGACCGCCTGGCGCAGATCCCCGAGCCACTGCCCGGCCTGACGGTGCTGGCAGTGCGGCCTAAGCAGCGCAGCGCCGGCCTGCTGGTGCTGCAGGATCTGACTGAGGCGCTGGCGGCTGCCGGCAAGGGGGTGGCCATGCCGCCCGCCAGCGTGGCGCCCGATGACAACGCCACCATCCTCTACACCTCGGGCTCCACCGGCCACCCCAAGGGCGTGGTGTCGAGCCAGCGCAACGTCATCGCCGCGCTGATGTCCTGGGAGTTGGACCGTTTTGTGGCCGAACGCACGGCCGGTATCGTGACGCCGCTGCCGGCGGAGCAGTCGGGCACCTTGCTGGCGGTGCCGCTGTTCCATGTCTCGGGCCTGCATGCCAGCCTTTTGGCCAGCTACCGCATCCAGCGCCGGGTGGTGGCGATGTACCGCTGGGACGCGGATAGGGCGGCAGCGCTGATCGACAGCGAGCAGCTGAGCTCGATGGTGGCACCGGCGGCGATGACCGGCGATCTGGTGCGGGTGGCGCGCGGAGGCCGCTACAGCCTGGCCAGCCTGTTGGTGGTGGGCGGCGGCGGCGCGCCGCGGGCGCCCGAGCAGGTGCGGCAGATCGCGGCCAGCTTTGCCAATGCCATGCCTGGCACCGGCTGGGGCATGACCGAAACCAATGCCATTGGCACCGGCATCGGCGGCGACGACTACCTGGGTCGGCCCGCCAGCTCGGGCCGCTGTGCGCTGGTGCTGGAACTGAAGGTGGTGGATGAACTCGGCCAGGCCGTGCCCACCGGCCAGCGTGGTGAACTGCTGGTGCGTGGCACCTCGCTGTTCCAGGGTTACTGGAACCGGCCCGAGGTCAATGCCCAGGTGTTTGTCGATGGCGACTGGTTTCGCACCGGCGATGGCGCCACCCTCGACGACGAAGGCTTCTTGTTCATCGTCGACCGCATCAAGGACTTGATCATCCGCGGCGGCGAGAACATCGGCTGCGGCCAGGTCGAGGCCGCGCTGCTGATGCACCCGGATGTGCACGAGGCAGCGGTCTATGCCGTGCCCGATGAGCGTATGGGCGAGGAGGTGGGCGCCACGGTCTACGGCTCGCCGCAGCTCGACATCGCCGAACTGCAGGCTTTCCTGGGCCAGCACCTGGCCAAGTTCGAGTTGCCGCGCTACATCGTGCGCGCCGACGAGCCGCTGCCGCGCACACCCTCGGGCAAGATCCTCAAGCGGCAGATCCGCGAGTCGGCACTGGCTGAACTGGCCGCGCCCATGCGGGCTGCCGCCGCCGGCACGGAGGGCGCGGCGGCGACGTGAGCGCCACCGCCCACTACGACGCCGCGTCGCGCTTTACCCAGGGGCCCATCACCCCGACGCTGCTGCGCTTTGCGCTGCCGCTGCTGGCCACCAACTTCCTGCATGCCTTGACCGGCACCTGGGGTGCGATCTGGGCCAGCCATGCGCTGGGCGCCAATGCGCTGACCGCGGTGGCCACCGCCACCGTGGTGCTGTGGATGATGATGGGCACGGCCATGGGCATAGGCACCGCCGCCAGCGTGGCCATCGGCCAGTCGCTGGGCGCGGGCGACATGCCGGCAGTCAAGCGGGTGGTCGGCAGCGCACTGGCCTTCGTGGCTGGCTTTTCGTTGCTGGTGGCCGCCGCGGGCTGGGTGCTGGCGCCGTCGCTGGTCGGCTGGCTGGGCACACCCGCACCGGCGCGCGACTTCACCATCACCCACCTGCGCTTCACCTTTCTGACGATGCCCAGCATCTTCACTTACGTGGTGATGATGATGCTGATGCGCGGCGCGGGGGACTCCAAGACGCCGTTCAAGTTCACCCTGATCTGGATCAGCGGCACGCTGGCGCTGATACCGTGGCTGATCGAAGGCGGCGCTGGCCTGCCGCCGCTGGGCATGGCCGGGCTGGGCCTGGCCAGCGGGCTGGCCAACATGGTGGCCCTGGCCGCGCTGGTGGCCTATGTCTACCGCAAACATTTGCCGATCGCGCTGCGCCGGGGTGATCTGCACCACCTGAGGCCTGATGCCGCGCTGTTGTCGTTGATGGTGCGGCGCGGCCTGCCGCTGGCGATGGAGACGGTGGTGGTGCAGGGCGCCTACTTTGTGCTGATCGGCATGGTCAACAGCTACGGTGCGGCCACCGCCGCGGCCTACAGCGGCGCTGCGCAGTTATGGGTGTTCGTGCAGATGCCGTCGAACGCGCTGGCGGCGTCGATGTCGGCGATGGCCGCCATCAACATCGGCGCCGGCCATTGGCACCGCGTCGAGCTGATCGCCCGGCGCGGCTGCAGCATGAGCCTGCTGATCGCCTGCGCCGCCACCGCCGGGGTCTATGCATTGGGCGACCGGCCGCTGAGGCTGTTCATGCCCGAAGGTGGCGAGGTGCTGGCGCTGGCCTGGCAAATCAATCTGATCGTGTTGTGGGGCTGGATCGCGCTGTCGGCCAGCATGGGGCTGTTTGGCGTGGTGCGCGCCAACGGCGCCATGCTGCCGCCGATGCTGATCTTCGCGGTGTCGATGTGGGCCGCGCGGGTGCCGTTTGCCCAGGCCTTGCAGCCGGTGCTGGGCGCGGACGCGATCTGGTGGAGCTTTCCCTTTGGCTCCATCTGCGCCGCGGCGATGGCGCTGGCTTATTACCGCTGGGGCCACTGGCGCCGCCGGCCGCTGATGCTGGCCGGACATCGCCCGACGCCCGAGGAGGCGCAGGCGGGCGAATGAGGGCCTTGAAACCACCGCGATCAAGAAAAGAGCCGTTGTGGTGGCCAACGACTTTTTCTTGCGCTTCATGGAATTGGACAAGCCTTTCTACATGGCGCGCATGGTGGCGCAGGGGGCCGGTTTGGTGGTGCATGGCCTGAGCTGTTCCCGTCTGAGGCGGTGCCCGGATGGCCTTGGCGACGTCAGGCGCCGGCTCACCTTCGCCGACAATCAACGACATACCAGAGGCCAACAGGATGTCCAGGAAGCGCAATCACATTGTCATTGTTGGCGGCAATTTCGCCGGCCTTGCGGCAGCGGTGAAGCTCCCATCGAGCTGCGCGGTGACGGTTGTCGACCCGACCAAGTACTTCGAATGGATTCCCAACATCCATGAAGTCTTGTCGGGCGTGAAGACGCCGCAAGGACTGCGCCTGGATCGCGATGAAATTGCCGAACGCGCTGGACATGTCTTCCTACAGGATCGCGTGGCTGTCTTGCAGCCGAGGCAGAGAAAGCTGGTGACGGCCGGCGGCCGCGAATTGGGCTTCG
>JBBQZM010000027.1:0-26631 GCA_038207685.1 Burkholderiales bacterium | reverse complement strand
GATCTTCAGATCGTCGAGTTGCGCCAATACGAGGCCAAGCTGGCCGAAGGCAGCGGCCACTCGGGGCAATCGGCGCTGGTCGGCCTGGTGGCGCGCAAGCGCGCAGATCCGCCATGACCGATGCCGGGTCGTCGCGTCGCCCACGACCCACGACCAGCGAGCTGGGGTCAGGTCTCTCCCCTCTCCTCCCCGGCCTCCAGCAAGGGGCAATCAAGGGGCAATCAAGGGGCACTTGGCCTGGGCTACTGCACCAACGCCACCGACTTGACCTGCAGCCAAACTGCGCTGCCTGGCTGCAGCGCCAGCGCGTCCACCGCCTTGCGCGTGATGCGTGCCAGCAGCAGCGAGCCGCCGCAGCGCACACGCAGCAGTGCCTGCGACGGGTGGGTATCGTCGGCGATGGCGTCAACGACGCCCGGCAGCAGGTTCTGGATGCTGGTGTGCTGCGGCTCGGTGGTGGTGAGGCTCACGTCGCGCGCCAGCACGCGCAGCCGCGCCGCTTGGCCCAGCGCCAGGCCACTGTCGCGCAGCCACAGGCTGCCGCCGTCGAAGGCCACGCGTGCCAGGTGCCAGCGTTCGTCGCGCTCGACCAGCCGGCCCTGCAGCAGCGCGCCGGCATCTTCGCCCACCACGCCAGGGCCGTGGATCGCCGACAGCACCTCGGCGGTCGGGCCGCTGGCCAGCACCTGACCACGCGCCAGCACCACCAGATGGTCGGCCAACCGCGCCATCTCGTCGGCCGAATGGGTAACGTAGAGCATCGGCACACGCAGCTCGTCGCGCAATCGCTCCAGCCACGGCAGGATCTCCTGGCGGCGGGGCTGGTCGAGCGCGGCCAGCGGCTCGTCGAGCAACAGCAGCGCCGGCCGCGTGGCCAGCGCACGCGCGATGGCCACGCGCTGGCGCTCGCCACCCGACAGCTGTGCCGGGCGGCGGCGCAGCAGCGTGCCCAGGCCCAGCAAGGTGATGACCTCGTCGAGTTGGGCTGCGGCGTCTGTGCAATTGGCGCCTTCGGTGCCGGTCGCCCGCCGTTGGCCGAAGCGCAGGTTGCGCAGCACGTCCAGGTGCTCGAACAAGCTGGCCTCCTGAAACACATAGCCCAGCGCACGCTGCCAGGTGGGCCGCAGCAGGCCGGCGTCGTTGTCTTGCCAGGTCTCGCCGCCGATGCGTACCAGCGCGTTGCCTGCGGTCTCCAACCCGGCCACGCAACGCAGCACGCTGGTCTTGCCCGAGCCTGAGGCGCCGAACAGCACGGTGATGCCGCGCGGCGGCAGGTGCAGGTCAACCGCCAACTCAAAATCGGCGCGCGCCAGCCGCAGCCGCACGCGGTTGGGCTCGCCGCGCTGGCCGGCCGGCACCGCCGGCACCGCAGGAAGGCCGCTCACGGCATCACCCGACCCAGCCGCCGCTTCATCAGCGACAGGCCCAGCAGCACGACAAAGCAGAACACCACCATGCCGCCGGCCAGCCAGTGCGCCTGGGGGTACTCCATGGCCTCGACATGGCTGTAGATCTGTGTCGACACCACCTGCGTCTTGCCGGGGATGTTGCCGCCGATCATCAGCACCACGCCAAACTCGCCCACGGTGTGGGCAAAGCTCAGGATCGCGGCGGTCACCAGCCCCGGGCGGGCCAGCGGCAGCGCCACGCTGAAGAAGGCGTCGATCGGCCGCGCGCGCAGCGTGGCCGCCACTTCCATCGGGCGCGTGCCGATGGCTTCAAAAGCATGTTGCAGCGGCTGTACCGCAAACGGCAGCGAGTAGATGATCGAGCCGATCAGCAGGCCGGCAAAGCTGAAGGACAGCGGCGCCCAGCCCAACGCGGTGGTCAGTCGGCCCAGCGGGCCGTCGGGGCCCATCGCCACCAGCAGGTAGAAGCCCAGCACCGTGGGTGGCAGCACCAGTGGCAGCGTGACCAGGGCGCTGATCGGCGCGCGCCAGCGCGAACGGGTTTGCGACAGCCACCAGGCCAGCGGCGTGCACAGCAGCAGCAGCAGCACGGTGGTCAGACTGGCCAGTTGCAGCGTCAACCAGATCGCCTGCCAGGCCGCGGCACTGATCGGCATGGCGCTCAGAAGCTGTAGCCGTGGCTGCGCATGATGGCGCGGGCCGGCTCGCTGCGCAGGTAGGCCAGCAAGGCGCTGGCCGCGGGCTGGCCTTGGCCGCTGGTGAGCAGCAGCGCATCCTGGCGCAGCGGCGCGTGCAGCTCGGCGGGCACGATCCAGGCCGAGCCGGTGGCGATGCGGCCGTCAACCATCAACTGCGACAACGCGACAAAGCCCAGCGCTGCATTGCCGGTGGCCACAAACTGGTGGGCCTGGCCGATGCTGTTGCCCTGCACAAACTTTGGCTGCAGCCTGGCCAGCAGGCCCAGCCGCTCCATGGTTTGCACTGCCGCCGCGCCATAGGGTGCGAGCTTGGGGTCGGCCAGCGCCAGGCGGCCGAATTGGCCATCGCGCAGCACCTGGCCTTGCGCATCCACCAGGCCGCTCTGCCGGCTCCACAGCGCCAGCCGGCCGATGGCATAGGTGAAACGGCTGTCGGCGCTGCCAAAGCCTTCTTGCGCCAGCCGTGCCGGCGTGGCTTCGTCGGCAGCCAGCAGCACTTGGAAGGGCGCGCCCTGGCGGATCTGGGTGTAGAACTTGCCGGTGGCGCCGAAGGCCAGCACCACGCGGTGGCCGCTGTCGCGCTCAAAGCCAGCGGCGATCTTGTGCATCGGTGCGGCGAAGTTGGCCGCCACCGCCACGGTGACTTCGGCGGCCTGGGCCGCCACGCCCAGCCACAGGCCAAGAACCGCCAGCAACAAGCCACGCCACATCCGGATTCACCCGCCAAGAGTCAGAAGCGGCGAGTGTAGGACCGGGCGCAGGCCCGGGCCGATCACTTCCAGCCGGCGCGGTCGAACACCTTCTGGGCGGTCACCGTGTTCTTGGCCAGCGTGCCGATCGGCAAGGTGTCGGCCTTGAAGCTGCCCATCGCTACCAGCGCCGGGTTGGCGGTGACACTGGTTTTGACCACTGGCCACTCGTTGTTGCCATCGGCAAAGTAGGCCTGCGCCTCGTCGCTGGCCAGGTATTCCATGAAACGCACGGCGGCCTCGCGGTTGGGCGCGTACTTGAGCACACCGGCGCCCGATACGTTGACATGCGTACCCCAGGTGGCCTGGTTGGGCCAGACCATGCCCACCGCCGCCATCGCCGCCACATCGTCGGCCTTGGTGCTGCGCATCATGCGGGCCAGGTAGTAGGTGTTGGAGATGGTCACGCCGCATTCGCCGGCGGCCACCGCCTTGATCTGGTCGGTGTCGCCGCCCTTGGGGCTGCGTGCAAAGTTGGCCACCACGCCGCGTGCCCAGGTTTCGGCCTTGGCTTCGCCTTCGTGGGCGATCACCGCTGCGCCCAGGCTCAGGTTGTAGGGGTGGCTGCCCGAGCGCACGCAGACCTGGTTCTTCATCGCCGGGCCGGCCAGATCGGCATAGGTCCGTACCTGGGCCGGCTTGATCGCCGCCTTGTTGTAGACGATGACACGCGCGCGGGTGGAGAAGGCCACCCAGGTGGGCGTGCGCAAGTTGGCCGGGATGCGTGCGTCCAGCAGCTTGCTCTGCAGCGGCTGGAACAGGCCCATGCTGTCGGCTACTTCCAGCCGCGCAGCATCTACCGTGATCAGGATGTCGGCCGGGCTGGCCGTGCCTTCATTGCGGATGCGCTCGACAAGTTCGTCTTCCTTGCCATCGAGCCGGTTGATCTTGATGCCGGTGGTCTTGGTGAAGTTGGCGTACAGCGCTTCGTCGGTCTGGTAGTGGCGCGCCGAGTACAAGTTCAGCACGGTATTGGCGGCCTGGGCCTGGGCCAGCGAGGGCAGACCACACAGGCCGGCCAAGCTGACCAGGGCGGCCAACATCCAGGTGGCGCGACGGGGGGAGGGCAGACGGCTTGATGTCATGGCGGGCATTCGGAGTAAAGAGAAGGGGGGTGAAGACAAGATGGCGCAATCATAACAAGAATGATTCGCAATAACTTAATCCACCTCAACGATGAGGCCGGGCCGCGCCCCGACCCAGCCAAGCACCCAGCGCGGCGCCGCTCAGCACATCGGCCAGGTGGTGCTGGTGCGTCAACAGCACCGAGGCCACCAGCAACAGCCACCACAAGCCCAGCGCCAAGCGCAGATGCGCGCCCGCCAGCGGCCAGAGCCAGCACAGGGTGAGCAGACTCAGTGCCACATGCAGCGATGGCAACAGGTTGTGGCGCCCGGCCACCAGTCCGGTGAACTGGGCGAGTGGCGACCAGGCGCCGGGGTCGGACGGCGCAAAGCCCAGTTCGGCCGGCAGCAACACGAATACCACGCCGGCCAGCACGATGGCCGCCGCCATGCGGCGTTCCCAATGGCGCAGCTGGCTGGCGCTGCGCGCCCTGCAGGCCAGCAGCACGGGCAGCAGGAACACGCTGTGGTACAGCGGATAGGCCGCCGGCCAGTAAGGTATCGCCAGTTCCCAATCGGCATAGATCTGCCAGCGCACGGCGCGGTGCGCGGCCCAGGCATCGGCGCCATAGAAGACCAGCGCGAACAGGGCCGACAGCCGGAGTCCGGCCCAGGCGAAGGCCCACCAGACGGCACGTCGTGCCGAGCCGGGGCCGGTCACGGCGCAGGCTCGGTGATGAAGGGCAGCACCGCATCGCGGTAGGTCGGACGCTGCACCATCTTGCGCAGCGCATTCACCGTCTGCAATGGGGCTTCCCAGATGGCGCCGTGCACAAAGAGCCGCAGCAGCGGCAGGGCCAGGCTGCCGCCGGGGTCACCGTGGCCCTCGAAGCGCACGTCTACCTCGCCAGGTAGGTCGGCGACCGGCGCAAAGGTCCACTGCGAGCCGAACGAGGGCATGCGCACGCGGCCAGGTGCGGGCGCGGGCAGCCAGGGCTGGCCAGCTGGCTCGACGCTGCGCCCGCTGAGCGTGACCACCGCGTTGGCTGGCGATTGCCGCAACTGCCAGCTCACCACCGCTTCACGGTCGTCCAGCGGCCAGGGCATGGCGGTGACCACCAGCGAGACGCCCTGCTGTGGGCCGTCCTGATGCAGCGATTGCACCGCGCGTGTGCGGTACACCCACTCAGGCATGGCCGAGCGGTCGAGCAGCAGCGCCACCAGGCTGGTCAGCCGGGCCTTGACGCGCGTGCTGGCGCGGAAGGCCGGCGGCATGTCGCCCCGGTCTTGCAGCCAGACCTGCGTGCCGCTGTCGGCGTCGGTGTAGCGCCACTGCCAGGGCGCGGCGTCGGCCTGTGCCGGTGCCTGAGCCAGCGCCAGGCGCCAGGGGCCGGTGCAGGCCAGCAAGGCCAGTAGCGCCAGGCCCCGCAGCCAGCGGGCTGTGGCGCGCGTCAAGGGCAGCGGTACCAGCATGCCAGCATGATGCCAGCCCGCCCGGCTTGGGCTATCGTGGGTCTCGGAGCCTGTTTTGATCAACCTGTTCATCTCCTACCGCCGCAGTGATTCGATGCACGCCGCCCAGCGTGTGCGCATGTGCCTGCGGGAGCGCTTTGGCGAAGACGCGGTGTTCATCGACCGGGAGATCCCGCCGGGCAAAGACTGGGAGCAGCATCTGGAGGAGATGCTGGTCGCCAGCACCGGCGTGGTGGTGATGATTGGCGACGAGTTCCTCAAGCTGCTGCGCAAGCACCGCAAAGGCCAGACTGAACTGAGCGATCCGCTGGTCTGGGAGATTGCCACCGCGCTGCGGCTGGGCAAGACCATCTACCCGGTGCTGTTCGGCCGCATCGACATGCCCGACCCGGCCAAGCTGCCCGAGTCGATCCGCGGCTTGGCGCGCCACCAGGCGGTGTTTGCCCGCGAACCGGCGTTTGACGCGGCAATCGCCGAACTGATCAAGGCCGTGGCCATCACCCACGACGAGCCCGCGGTGCAGAGCGCCCTGGCGACCGCGGTCGATGGCGAGCACGAGCGCTCGGCTGCGGCCGGGCCGGCCGCGCTGCTGTCGGCCCTGCTGATGTCGGGCGTGGTGCTGGCGCTGCTGTGGTGGGCGGGCCGACTGATCCTGTGGCTGTCTGATCCGGTTGGTGGCACCAGCCGGCCGCCCGAATCGGCGCTGTGGCATGGCTTGCGCTTCGGCCTGAGCACGGCGCTGTGGGGCATCGGGCCCTACCTGGCCTACTGGCTGGTGGCGCAGTTGCGTGCACGCGCCAGGTTGCCGATCTTCAATACCCACGGCCTGCTGATGGTGCTGAACCTGGCCGGTATCCTGGTCAGCGGCGGCAGTTTCCTGCTGCTCTCCACTTTGCCGGGCTGGCAACTGCGGCCGCTGGGCATCTTTCCGGCCGAACCACATGCCCTGCACTTTGCGCTGTTGGCGCTGGGCTTGCTGGCGATCGTCCTGGTGGGCGTGGGCACGGCCATCGCCGAGCCGATGGTGCGCACGATGACCGGCGCCTGGCGCGTCTGGGCCATGCGCGCGGTCAACACCACCTCGGCCGCGGTGGCTGGCTTTGGCTTTTGGTTCGCCGCTTCGATCGTGCATTCGCTGCCCGGCCTGGGCGCGAACGACCCGGTGCCGGTGGTCGGCTACCTGATGCTGTGCCCGTCGCTGTCGTTGCTGGCGGTGGCCTGGACCTATCGGACGTCGTTGCTGGGCAACAGGTCGGGTTCCTGGCAGATCAGCAGCCTGTTCGCGCTGGTGGCCGGCTTGGTGGTGCTGTGTGCACTGGCGCTGTTCGCCTACGGCCCCACGCGGTTGCTGGCGCCTGGCCTGTGAGCCTTGGCCCGTCGGCCCGGCGCAGCGCGGGCTACAACCAGCCCACGCGCCGGAAGCGCCAGTACATCAGGCCGCAGGTACTGCCGATCACCGTCAACGCAAACGGGTAGCCCCAGCGGCTGTGCAGTTCGGGCATGAACTCGAAGTTCATGCCCCAGATGCCGACGAAGAAGGTGGCCACCGCAAAGATGCCGGCCCAGGCCGCCAGCTTCTTGGTGACGTCGTTCTCTTCGATCGTCACCATCGACAGGTTGACCTGGATCGCCGTGCCGATGGTGTCGCGGATGGTGTCGATGGTGGTCTGCAGCCGCGCCAGGTGGTCGGCCACGTCGCGAAAGTGGGCCTCGCTGGCCGCGCACACTGGCGGCACGCGGCCGCCGTGCAGCTTGCCCATGGCGTCGAGCAGCGGCGCCACCGCATGGCGCAGCGTGGTGACCTTGCGCTTGAGTTCGTACAGCCGCTCGACGTTGCTGCGGCCCGCGCCGCGCTCGAAGATGCGGTCTTCGATGGTCTCGAGCTCGCTTTCCAGCGCGTCGGCCAGCGGAAAGTAGCGGTCGACCACCGCGTCCATCAGCGCATACAGCACAAAGCCGGCGCCCTGTTGCAGCAGTTCGGGTTCACGTTCGCAGCGTTCGCGCACGCCCAGGAAGCCCTTGTTGCTGCGGTTGCGCAGCGACAGCACGAAGTTCGGCCCGGCGAACAAGTGCACCTCGCCCGAGATCAGCTCGTCGGTGGGGCTGTACTCGATCAGGTGCAGCACCGCGAACACGACATGGCCGTATTCCTCGATCTTCGGCCGCTGGTGGCCGTGCATCGCGTCCTCAACCGCCAGGTCGTGCAGGTCGAACTCGTCCTGCATCAGGGCCAGTTCGGCGTCGCTGGCGTCGCGCAGCGCCACCCAGACAAAGCAGTCGGGCAGCTTCAGGTAATCACTGATCTGGCCCACCGAGATGTCGGCGAGCTTGCTGCCCTTTTGGTAGACGACGCAGTTGATCAGCATGGGGACACGATGGCGGGCTGCAAAGTCGCTATCTTGGCATGCCGTTCAGGCCGCGTTCAGGCCGCGTTCAGGCCGCGCTCAGGCCGCACACAGGCCACGCTCAGGCCACGCTCAGCCCTCGGTCAGTAGGCCGCGCTGCTCGATGAAGCGCACCACCTGGTCCAGGCCCTCGCGGGTCTTCAGGTTGCTCATCACATAGGGCCGGCGGCCGGCATGGTCGGGGCGCATGCGCCGGGTGTCGGCCTCCATCACCGCCAGGTCGGCGCCCACATAGGGCGCCAGATCGGTCTTGTTGATGACGAACAGGTCGCTCTTGGTGATGCCGGGGCCGCCCTTGCGCGGGATCTTCTCGCCGGCAGCGACGTCGATGACATAGATCGTCAGGTCAGACAACTCGGGGCTGAAGGTGGCCGCCAGGTTGTCGCCGCCGGATTCGATGAACACGATGTCGGCATCCGGAAACTTCTCCAGCATGCGGTCCACCGCCTCGAGGTTGATCGACGCATCCTCGCGGATCGCGGTGTGCGGGCAGCCGCCGGTTTCCACGCCCATGATGCGATCGGGCTCCAGCGCACCGGCCACGGTGAGCAGGCGCTGGTCTTCCTTGGTGTAGATGTCGTTGGTGACGACCACCAGGTCCCAGCGGTCGCGCATGGTCTTGCACAGCATCTCCACCAGCGTGGTCTTGCCCGAGCCCACCGGGCCGCCGACGCCCACGCGCAAGGGGGGCAGGGGCTTGGTGCGGCGGGCAGTTGGGGCGTTCATGGCGGGAATCTCATCTGGGGTGGGAAAGGGCTGGCGGGGTCAGGCGGTTCAACTGCGGAACAGCCGCGAATACTGGGCTTCATGCCGGGCCGCAATGATGGCCAGCATTGGCGCCAGGTTCTGCCGCGCACCGTCACCGGCGATGGCGGTGGCCAGTGCGGCGTCCACCGCTGCCGGCAGTGCCTGGGCCAGCGTGCCCAGCAGGCGCTGGCCGGCACTCTGGCCCAACGGCACCGACTTGATCGCCGATTGCACCATGTTCTCGGCCCAGCCGAAGCCGAAGGCCAGCAGCGACTCGCGCAGCGGCGCGCCAGTGGCCGCGGCGGCCAACGCAAAGGCCACCGGCCAGGTGGGCGAGGGCTGCAAGGCGGCCAGCAGCGGCAGCCGCGCATCGTCGGGATGGCGCTGGCGCAGCCAATCGGCCAGCGAACGGCCCATTTGCTCGGTCTGCTGGCGCATCTCGAAGGTCTCGCGGGTCTGCAGCGCCCAGTCGTTGAGTGCGGTCAGGCGTGCTGCATCCGCACGCTGCCAGGCCTTGAAGGCACTGGCCAGCAACGGCAGATCGGCACGCTGCAGGCACAGCTGCAACTGGTCGCCCAGCCAGCGCGCGGTGCCGGTTTCGTCGCCGATACGGCCTTCGTCCACCGCCGTCTCCAGGCCCTCGGAATAGCTGAAACCGCCCACCGGCAAGGCCGGCGAGGCCAGCCACATCAGCTGCAGCAAGGCCGGCGCGGTCAGCGTGCTGGCGGCGGGGCGGACGCGGGGCATGACGGGTGGCCGGGTTCAGTGGGAATGGTCGTGCCCGTGGTCATGGCCACAACCCGGGCCATGCACATGCGGCGCTGGCGCGGCGGCGATGTTGATCGCCTTGTGTGCCGCGGGCTGGGCCTGGCCGTGATCGTGATCATGCTTCGCCGCGTGATCGTGCCCATGCCCATGCCCATGGCCGCCGCCGGCATAGGCGCCACCCTCGGGCTCAAACGGGACGTTCAACTCGGTGACGATCAGGTGCTGCTGGCGCAGCATGTCGGCCAGCACATGGTCGGGTTCGAGATTCAGGTGGTCGGGCTTGAGTTCCAGCGCCACATGGCGGTTGCCCAGGTGGTAGGCGGCGCGCAGCAGGTCGAAGGGCGTGCCATGCTCGGCGCAGTGCCGCACCTCCAGCACCGCTTGCGGCGCGGCGATGACGCGCAGCAGCGAGCCGTCTTCGGCCACCAGCACGTCGCCACCGCGCACCAGCGTGCCGCGCGGCAGGAAGACACCCAGCGTGCGGCCCAGCGAGTCGACCGCATCGAAACGGCTTTTCTGCCGTACGTCCCAGTCGAGTTCAACGGTGGCGGCGCGGCGCAGCAACACGGCGGCCAGGCCGCGGCCCTGGGGGAGGAGTTTGTTGATCTTGAGCATGGGGCGGATTGTGGCGCCGCCCAGCAGGGCCGCGCATCGACCTGGTAAGCAGACCCTGTGCCACGTCCAGCCAGTGCTGGCATGCCCTCGGCCTCGCGGCGCTCAGCCCTGCCTGGACTCGGTCATGTGGCCGCAATAAGCCTGCATCTGCACGGGCAAGTCAGTCGGGCAGACGCCGCACAGCCGGTTGCCGGGCACCGCATGGTCGATGAACTTGGGGTAGGGCAAATTCAGCTCGGCCATGATCTGCTCAAACTCGGCCTGGCTGCGCCCGCCGCCCAGCCGCGTATTGCGCGCCTTCTCCTGGCCGATCGACGACACCTGGCGCTGCTGGTAGTCGTGGCCCGGGTAGACCAGTTGCTCGTCGGGCAGGCTGAACAGCTTGTCGGTGACGCTGCGGTACAGCACTGCGGCGCTGCCGCCCTGGAAATCGGTGCGGCCGCAGCCGTCGATCAGCAGTGCGTCGCCTGTGAACACCCGGTCGTCGCTGAGGTAGGCGAAGTGGCCGTCGGTGTGGCCGGGGGTGTGCAACGGCTGGATGGTCAGGCTGCCAATCATCAGCGGCGTGCCTTCTTCCAGGGCGATGTCAGTGCAAGGCAGGCGGTCGATGGCCGGCGCGGCGATGCGGCAACCGGTACGCTCTTTCAGGTGCAGGGCGCCGGTGATGTGGTCGGCATGGATGTGGGTGTCCAGCGTGCAGGCCAGCGTCAGGCCCAGTTGCTGCAGCAGCGCCAGATCCCGGTCGAGGCTGTTGACCACCGGATCGATCAGCATCGCCTGCCCGCTCTCGTGGCAACCCAGCAGATAGGTGTAGGTGGACGACAGCGGCTCGAAGAGTTGGCGGAAGATCATGGCGCGACTCTACGCCCACTCTCGATCTGTGGGGGTGGCAGTGCCTTGGTTAGGGAGTTGCGGTTGACGGCTTGCGGCTCGTTGCTGTCGTTTGCTTTCGATGGAAAAGCAGCCGCCAATTCAGTTTGGCGCGAGGCTGACGAGGCCGCCGGGCAACCGGATCCCTCCGTGTCCCCCAGGCCGGGCTCTGCCCTGCCTTCCTCCTTTACCTACGGGATCCGGTTACCCGACGCCCTCGCCTGCTGGCAGCTGCTTTGCGGTCGCAGCGCCAGCAAAGCCAAAACGCCACAAGGCCGCGGGTCAGCTGGTTAGAGCGCCACTCAGCTCGGTAGGTTGGAGTGAACAGAGTGAACTCCAACGGCATGTCCACTTTCACGGCGGCACGTTTTGGCATGACCAGACCCCTGCACACCCATGTTGGAGTTGCCACTCCAACCTACCGGGCTGTTGGAGTTCACTCTGTTCACTCCAACCTACCGAGCTCAAACCTACCGAGTTGCGGCGCCTCGGATCAGCTGGTTGGAGCGCCACACAACTGATGGTGGCCGAGGCTGTCGGGCGTGGGGATCACGGAGGTAAAGGAGGAGGTGGCGGCCTGGTGGCAACCAGGCCGCCACCGGGGGACACGCAGTGATCCCCACGCCCGGCAGCCTCGGTCACGCGCACCAGAGCCGGGATGCCTGGCTGAGTGCGGACGTTCCGAACGTCAGCAACGAGCCGCAAGCCGCCAACGCTCACTTACTTCGCAATTGAAAGGATCACCGGATCAACCCGTAGCAGCCAGCAGTCGAGAGGCCAACGCCTCGGCCACCTCGATGCCATCGACCCCGGCTGACATGATGCCGCCGGCATAACCCGCGCCCTCGCCGGCGGGGTAGAGCCCAGCGGTGTTCAGGCTCTGGTAGTCGCGGCCACGGGTGATGCGCAGCGGCGACGAGGTGCGGGTCTCGACCCCGGTGAGCATCGCGTCGGGCAGCGAGAAGCCCTTGATTTGGCGCTCGAAGGCCGGCAGCGCCTCGCGGATGGCCGCCAGCGCATAGTCGGGCAGGCTGCCGCGGCCGGGCTGGGCCAGGTCGGTGAGCGTCACGCCGGGCGTGTACGAGGGTTCGACGCTGCCCAGCACCGCCGAGCGCTGGCCCTTGATGAAATCGCCCACCAACTGGCCCGGCGCACGGTAGCCGCCGCCGCCCAATTCGTAGGCGCGTGACTCCCACTGCCGCTGGAATGCCACGCCGTCCAGCGGATTCACCGGGCCCTCGCCCGGCTGCTGCCGGTAGTCGGCCGGCGTGATGCCGACGACGATGCCGGCATTGGCATTGCGCTCGTTGCGCGAGTACTGGCTCATGCCGTTGGTGACGACGCGACCCACCTCGGAGGTGGCGGCCACCACCGTGCCGCCCGGGCACATGCAGAAGCTGTAGACGGCGCGGCCGTTGCCGGCATGGTGCACCAGCTTGTAGTCGGCCGCGCCCAGGATCGGGTGGCCGGCGCTGGGGCCGAAGCGCGCCTTGTCGATCAGGCTCTGCGGATGCTCGATGCGAAAACCCACCGAGAAGGGCTTGGCCTCCAGGTGCACGCCGCGCTGCTGCAGCATGGCAAAGGTATCGCGCGCACTGTGGCCCAGCGCCAGCACCACCTGGTCAGCCTCCAGTTGCTCGCCGCTGGCCAGCACCAGGCCACGCACATGACGCGTCGCAGGGGAGCCACCTGGCGAAGACCGCTGCTCTACCAGCAAGTCAACCACCCGTTGCTGGAAGCGCACCTCGCCACCCAGCGCCTCGATCTCGGCGCGCATCTTTTCGACCACACCGACCAGCCGGAAGGTGCCGATGTGAGGCTTGGCGATGTAGAGGATCTCCTCGGGCGCGCCGGCCTTGACGAACTCGTTGAGCACCTTGCGTGTCAGGTGACGCGGATCGCTGATCTGGCTCCAGAGCTTGCCGTCGGAAAACGTGCCGGCGCCGCCTTCGCCAAACTGCACATTCGACTCAGGATCCAGCACGCCCTGGCGCCACAGGCCCCAGGTGTCCTTGGTGCGCTCGCGCACCGCCTTGCCGCGCTCCAGCACGATGGGCCGCAAGCCCATCTGCGCCAGCAGCAGCGCGGCAAAGATGCCGCAGGGGCCGAAGCCCACCACCACTGGCCGCGGCCGCTGGCCGGCCTGGAAGTCGGCCGGCGCCTGCGCCACGAAGCGGTAGCGGGTATCGGGCGCGGCGCGCACATGCGGGTCGCCGGCAAAACGCGCCAGCAGTGCGGCCTCGTCCACGCCGTCGGCCAGCGTGAGGTCGACGGTGTAGATCAGCATCACCGCTGACTTCTTGCGTGCATCCCAGGCGCGGCGGCACACGCTGAACTGTTGCAGCGCAGCGTCGCGCAGGCCCAGCCGCACCAGCACCGCCGCGCGCAGTGCGGGCTCGGCATGGTTGAGCGGCAGCCGCAGTTCGGTGATGCGCAGCATGGCGGGGCGTTGTCAGGGGCGCCAATGGCAAAGCGGGCGACCAGCGCCCGCTTTGTCGCCGGTCAGCCCGGCAGGACTTGAGCAATCAGCCCTGATGCGGCCGCTTGCCCGGGCGCTTCTTGCTGCGGGTGTGGGCGCCGCGCTCGAGGCTGCGCTTCTGGCCGCGGTTGACGGTGACAGTGACGCCATCGGGCGCGGGCGGCCGGGGGGTAGCTTTGCGGTCGGCTTCGGTACGGATCTTGTTGGCCATGGAGGGCTCCGGGGGTGCAGGTGCGAAAACCATTGATTAGGCCACAGATTCGTCTCCAGTCCGAAATCGGAGGCTGGCAGTCGGCGAAATGTTGCGGCGCAGCGGCACATCAGGCGTGCCGGCAGGGCTCGCGCAGCGTCTCACTCGGCCGCTGCGCCGGGTGCTTGCTGCATCCAGTCGGCCAGGGCCTGCTGCGCTGGCGCGGCCGTGGCGCGCAGCCCGGCCACTACGCCGGCCTGGTCGGCGGCGCTGCGGTTCTGGCTGAGCTTGTACTTGCCGGCCAAGGCAGTCAGCGGAATCTCGATGCAGACGATGGCCTTGAGCATCGTGGCGATGTAGTCGTCCGGGGCATCGGCCACGGCCCAGGGCCGGGGCTGGGTAGATTCATGGCGATCGGTCAGCCGGGTCACCAGCGTCCGGGCGGCTGCGGCATCGTCCAGCGCCAGCAGCGTGCCGCGGACCTGCACGGTGGCGTAGTTCCAGGTCGGCACCACCTTGCCGTGCTCGCGCTTGGCGGCATAGCCGTTGGGCGAGACATAAGCGTCCGGACCCTGGAACAGCACCAGCGCCACCTGGCCCGCCGAGCGCCATACCGGATTGGCACGCGCCACATGGCCCACCAGTGTGCCCAACGGCCCGCGCTCGGCATCCAACATGAACGGGATCGGATTGGCCACCGGCGCGCCGTAGGCATCCAACGTGACCAACTGGCCCAGCGGATGGGCGCGCAGCAAGGCCTGCAGCACGGCGAGGCGGGTTTCTTCGAAGTGGGCGGGCAAGTACATGACTGGCTGCGGGCGGTGAGGTTGCTCAAAACAGCGTGAAGCTGACCCAATAGGCCACTGCGGCCATGAAAGCCGAGGCCGGGATGGTGAAGATCCAGGCCCAGACGATGTTGCCGGCCACGCCCCAGCGCACCGCCGAGGCATTGCGCACCGAGCCGACGCCGACGATGGCGCCGGTGATGGTATGGGTGGTCGATACCGGAATGCCCATGCTGGTGGCGATGAACAAGGTGATGGCGCCGCCAGTTTCGGCGCAGAAGCCGCCCACTGGCTTGAGCTTGGTGATGCGCTGGCCCATGGTCTTGACGATGCGCCAGCCGCCGAACAAGGTGCCGGCGCCGATCGCCAGGTAGCAGACCCAGATCACCCAGTACGGCGGCATCTTGTCGCCGGCGCCCACGTAGCCGGCGGCGATCAACAGCATCCAGATGATGCCGATGGTCTTTTGCGCGTCATTGCCACCATGGCCCAGTGAATAGGCGCCGGCCGAGACCAGTTGCAAGCGTCGGAACCAGCGGTCAACCTTGCGCGGCGAGGTGCGGCGGCAGATCCAGGACACCAGCACCATCATCAGCGAGCCGAGCAAAAAGCCCATCAGCGGCGAGACAAAGATGAAGACCACCGTCTTCATCAGCCCGGCACCGATCAGCTTGCCGGTACCGGCCTTGGCAATCACCGCACCGACGATGCCGCCAATCAACGCATGCGAACTGCTCGACGGGATGCCGTAGCGCCAGGTAATGAAGTTCCAGGCGATCGCACCGACCAGTGCGCCAAAAACCACATGCGGGCCGATCGCGTCGGCCTCGGCGATGCCCTTGCCCACGGTGGCCGCCACGCTGAGATGGAAGACAGCGATCGCCAGCACGTTGAAGAAGGCCGCGAACAGCACCGCCTGCTGCGGTTTGAGCACGCCGGTGGAGACCACGGTGGCGATCGAGTTGGCGGCGTCGTGGAAGCCGTTCATGAAGTCGAAGGCGACGGCCAGCAACACCAGCATCGCCACGACCCAGAAACCGATCTGCATCGAACTCATGGAGAACGCCTGCGCGGCGAATCAGGAGTTCTCGAGGACGATGCCCTCGACGATGTTGGCCACGTCCTCGCAGCGATCGGAGATCGACTCCAGGTGTTCGTAGACGGCCTTCAGCTTGATCAGCTCGCGCACCTCGATGTTGTCGCGAAACAGCTTGCTCATCGCCGAGCGCATCACGCGGTCGGCATCACTCTCCAGGCGGTCGATCTCCTCGCAGGTCTTGAGCGCGGCCTCGGCCACCGCCGGCTGGCTCAGCTTGGGCAACAGGGTCACCACATGCTGCACCCGCTCGCAACAGCGCACCGAGATCTCGCCCAGCCGGTGCACGTCCTCGCTGAGGTTCTTCAGGTCATACAAGGACATCACCTCGGTGCTGTCCTGCAGCAAGTCCAGGATGTCGTCCATGGCGTTGATCAGGCCGCGGATCTGGTCACGGTCGATCGGCGTGATGAAGGTCTTGTGCAGCAGCCGGTTGACCTCGGCGGTGATGCGGTCGGCGTGTTTTTCAGCCGCGTTAACCTCGGCCGCATACTTCTCCCGCAGCATGTCGTCACCGTAGTTCTGCACCATCAGCATGAAGGCGCGCGCACCCGCTGCGATGTGGTTGCCGTGGTCGTTGAACAGCGCGAAGAAGTTGCCTTCGCGCGGCAGCAGCTTGCCGAACAGCATGGGGTGGTCTCCAGGGGCGGCGGGTCGCGCGGGGCACCCAACAGCGGTCATCGGGCCGATACCAACCCGTCAGCGCGGGATTGTAGGAGCCGCTAGACGCTGCAGCCGCTCTACCGGCTGATCAGCCGTGGCCGGCAGCGCCGCCACCAGCGGCCCAATGCCCGGCAGCGCCAGGCTGGGCGCCAGTTCCAGCAGCGGCAGCAAGACAAACGCGCGCTGATGCAGCCGCGGGTGCGGCAGCGTCAGGCGCGCTTCCTGGCGCGCGCTGTCGCCATGCAGCAGCAGGTCGAGATCCAGCGTGCGCGGCGCATTGACATAGGGCCGCTGCCGGCCGAAATCGAACTCGATGGCCTGCAGCGCGTGCAGCAGTTCGTCGGGATCATTCGTGGTCTCGACCTCGACCACGGCGTTGTAGAAGTCCGGACCCTGGGCCAGCACTGGCGCGCTGCGGTACAGCGACGAAACCTGCGTCACCCGGCAGCCTGGCAGCGCGGCCAACGCCGCCACCGCCGCGGCCACCGTGGCCGCCGCCTCTCCCAGATTGGCGCCGATGCCGATGTAGGCGGTCACCGGCGCCGTTGCCATTGCCGTCGGCACCGAGTCGGCCGGCCGGCACGCCGCCTCAGGCGGCGCCGCCACCTTCGCCACCCGCAGCCCCACCGCCAGCGGGCTTGCGGCGACGCCGGCGCCGCTTGCGTGCCGGTGCGTCGCCCTGGGCTGCCGGCTCACCATCACCATCGGCGTCGGTCGCCGGCTCGGCTTGATCGGAGGCGTCCGCGTCGGCATCGCCGGCATCGCCGGCTGCCGGCGCCGCTGTGCGACCACCGGCGGGATTGGCTGCACGCGCCGGCCCGCTCTTGCGGCCGCCGCTGCGATGGGCCTCGCGCACCACCTCGAGCAGGGCTTCGCGTTCTTCGTCGGTGCCCAGCGAGAAGTCTTCCCACCACTCGGCCAGTTCGGTCGGCGCCTCGCCGACATCGGCGCGCAACCGCAGAAAGTCAAAACCGGCGCGGAAGCGCGGCTGCTCGATCATCGCGTAGGCGGTATTGCTCTGCCGGCGCTCGAAGCGCGGCTGCATCATCCAGATCTCGCGCATGTCGGCGCCGAGCTTGCCGCGGCCCGAGATGTCGCCGATGCGGGCGTCGAACACCGCGTCGATGGCCTGCTGCAGCGCCGGCACCAGGTGCTCGCCAGCCGCCTGGTTGCGGCGCCAGCCGGCCAGCACGTCGTGCCACAGCAGGCTGGCCAACAGGAAGCTGGGCGCCACCGGCTTGTCCTCGGCCACACGGCGGTCGGTGTCCTGCAGCGCCAGGCGGATGAAGGCCTGCTTCTGCTCACGCTCTTGCGGCGTGCCGCGTGTCTCGTCAAACACCGCGTCGAGCACCGGGAACACGCTGCGGTGCAGGTTGTTGTCTTTCAGCGCCTCGATGCTGGCCAGCGCGTGGCCGGTCTGCAGCAACTTGATCATCTCGTCGAACATGCGCGAGATCGGCACATTGGCCAGCAGCGGCGCGGTCTCGGCAATCGGCGCGCCGGTCTTCTTCTCGAAGGCGAAACCCAGCTTGGCCGAGAAACGCACAGCGCGGATGATGCGCACCGGGTCTTCACGGTAGCGGGTGGCGGGGTCGCCGATCAAGCGCAGCAACTTGCGCTTCACATCGGCCAGGCCGCCGTGGTAGTCGACCACGATCTGCGTCTGCGGGTCGTAGTACATCGCGTTGACGGTGAAGTCACGCCGCGCCGCGTCCTCGATCTGCGGGCCCCAGACGTTGTCGCGCAGCACCCGGCCGCTGGCATCCACTGCGTGGGCAGAGCCGGCCAGCGCGGCCTTGCTGGTCTTCTCGTTGCCGGCCACCTGGGTGGCCTCGCTGTTGTCCATGTAGGCGCGGAAGGTCGAGACTTCGATCACCTCGTGGTCGCGGCCGCGGCCGTGGATCACATGCACGATGCGGAAGCGCCGGCCGATGATGAAGGCGCGGCGGAACAGCGCCTTGACCTGCTCGGGCGTGGCGTTGGTGGCGACGTCAAAGTCCTTGGGCCGCTGGCCGACCAGCAGGTCGCGCACCGCACCACCCACCACATAGGCCTCGTGCCCGGCCTGCTGCAAGGTGCGCACCACCTTGACCGCGCGCTCGTCGACCAGCGTCGGATCGATGCCGTGCACGCTGGCTGGCACCTCCACCCGCTTGCCGGTGGGGATGTGCGGGATGTCGGCGGCCGCCGATGCAGCCGCTTCGGCGCCCTTGCCGAGCAGCCGGTTGATGAATTTTTTGATCATGCGAACAACCTCAGGATGCGCCAGCCGCGTTCGAGGGCGATCGCCTCGAGCGCCGGACTGGGATTGGTGGCCACCGGCTCGCTCATCCGCTCGAGCAGCGGCAGGTCGTTGGTGGAGTCACTGTAGAAAACCGTGGCCTCGAAATCGGCCAGCTGCCGGCCCAGGCCGGCCAGCCATTGGTGCACCCGCGCGATCTTGCCTTCGCGGAACGAGGGCACGCCGTGGATACGGCCAGTCGCCACGCCGCTGGCGTCGCGCTCAAGCTGCACCGCCAGCAAGTGCTCGACGCCAAAGGCATCGGCGATCGGCCGCGTGATGAACTCGTTGGTGGCGGTGACGATGGCGATCAAATCGCCGGCGTCACGGTGCTGCTGCAGCAGCGCAACGGCCGGCGGCAACAGCTGCGGCGCCATCAGCTCGGTCATGAAGCGTTGGCTGGCCGCGGCCTGCTCGGCCAACGGGCGAGCGCGCCAGGCGCCAGTGGTGAACTGGATGTATTCGGCGATGTCCAGGCAGCCGGCCTGGTACTGGCGGTAGAACGCGTCGTTGCGGCGGCGGTGTTCGGCCGCATCCACCCAGCCCTGGCTGACCATGAACTCGCCGAATGCATGGTCGCTGTCGCCGGGAATCAAGGTGCCGTCGAGGTCGAACAAGGCCAGTTTCATGCCGCCTCGCCCTGCTCGAGCAGCATCTTCTTGAGCAGCGGCACGGTCACCGGCCGCTTCTCGGCCAGCGCAAAACCGTCGAGCCGATTCAGCAAGGCCATCAAGTGCGCCAGATCACGCTGAAAGCGGGTCAACAGATAGTCCATCACTTCATCCGACAGAAAGATGCCACGCCGGTCGGCCTCGCGGCGCAGCACGGCCCGGGTTTCGCCTTCTGCCAGCGGCCGCAGTGCAAACACATGGCCCCAACCCAGGCGGCTGCGCAAGTCGTCACGCAGCGGCAGGTCCACCGGTGGCAGGCGACCAGCGGCCACCCACTGCACACCCACGCCCTGGCTTCCGGCCTCGACAAACAGCGCAAACGCCGCCTGCTGGTGTTCGGCATCGAGCGCGTCGCAGCGGTCGACCACCACCAGGCTCCAGCCTTCGTCCAGCACCCAGGGCAGCGGCTGGTCGGCATCAAACCAGCCGATACGCTCGCCCTGCCCCTGGTGCTGCGCCGCCAGCGCGCGCATCAAACGCGTCTTGCCGCTGCCGGCCTCGCCCCACAGGTAGACCGGCGCGGCCGCCCCCGTACCCGGCAGCAGGCCGCGCAGGTGCTGCACCGCCTCGGCATTGCGACCGATCACCAGTTGGTCAAAGTCTTCGGCCGGCGGTGGGCTGATGGGCAGTGGCAGTTGTCGCATGGCTGGCTTGATCAGCCCGAAAACATCCCGCTGTCGCGGTAAGCGGCCAGCGCCCGGCGCAGCATCACCAGCGCCACCGCACTGGCCGGAAGCGCGATCAGCACACCGACAAAGCCGAACAACTGGCCAAAGGCCAGCAACGCAAAGATCACCGCCAGCGGTGACAGGCCGATGCGCTCGCCCACCAGTTGCGGCGTCAGGAAAAAGCTCTCCAGCAACTGACCCAGCCCGTAGACCGCCGCCACCAGCAGCACACCGATCAGGCTGGCGAACTGCAGCACCGCGGCCATCAGCGCCAGCACCAGGCCGAGGCCGAAGCCGACATAGGGGATGGCCACCGCCAGGCCGGTGAACACGCCCAAGGGCAGGGCCAGATCGAAGCCCACCAGCGACAACGCCACCGAGTAGTAAACCGCCAGCGCCACCATCACCAGCAACTGGCCGCGCAGGTACTGGCCGAGCACCGCGTCACATTCGCCAAAGAAGCTGCCCACGCTGCTGCGCATGCGCGGCGGTATCAGCGACTGGATGCGCCCTACCAGCCGCGACCAGTCCATCAGCAGGTAGAACAGCACCACCGGTACCAGGATCGCATTGCCTACCAACGACAGCAGCACGCTGCCGCCGATGCGCGCCGAGGCCAGCGCGGTGGCCAGCCAATCATTCATGTTGTCGTCGAGCAGCCGCATCAGCCAGCCCTTGATGCTGGCGACGTCCACCGTCACCGTCAGCCCCAACCGACCCAACGCGGGGCCGGCCACCGCATTGAACTTGTCGAGCAGCACCGGCACCTGGGATTTGAGCAGCGGCAGCTCCTTGGCCATCACCGGCACGATGAGCAGCAGCAGCGCCAGCCCGACCAGCAGCGCCAGCACCTCGACCAGCAGCACCGCCAGCACCCGTGGGCAACGTCGGCCGGCCAACCACTCGACCAGCGGGTGCAGCGCATAGGCCAGCACCGCCGCCACCACAAAGGGCGTGAGCACCGGCGCCAGCAGCCACAGCAGCAGCGCGCTGCCGGCAGCCAGGGCGATCCAGGTGAAACTTTGTCGTTGAGCGGGTGTCAGGTTCATCGGCGGTGCAAGCCTGGGCAGCAGCGGGGCAGCGGCAGCCCGGGGCAGCGGCGGTCTGCGCGCGGGCCGGACCCGGGCCGGCCGCCAGCCGCGACGCGCATTGTAGGAGCCGGCCTCAATGCAGTCGGGGCCTGCCGTCGCGCCGCAATTCGGCCAGGCGCTCGCGCAGCGCCGGCGCGTCTTCGGCCGCTGGCCGGGCGGCCAGGTAAGCCGCCAGGTCTTCGGCAGCTTCGGCCGGACGCCCGAGCTCGGCCCAGGCCAGGCCGCGGTCGCGTTGCTCCTCGGCAGCCTGCGGCAGCAACAGCACCAGACGCTGCTGCACCGCCAGCAGGCGTGGCCAATCCTCGGCGCTGCGGTGGATCTCCTTCAGGTTGTAGAGCAGCCGCGCCAGCACGTCGCGCGGCGGCGCAGCCTGCAGGAACAGGCCCAGCGGCGTCTCGAAATCACCCTCCAGACCGTGGCGCGCACGGTAGGGCGCCAGCCGCTCGTCGAGTTCGTCGCGCGACAGCGAGCGGCCGGTGAAGGGGTCGATCACCACCTCGCCCTGCGGCATGCGCAGCTTGATCAGGAAATGGCCGGGGAAGGACACACCACTGGCCTGCAGGCCCAGCTGGCCGGCCAGTTCGATGTAGAGCAGCGCCAGCGTGATCGGGATGCCGCGCCGGGTGGCCAGCACCTCGTGCAGGTAGCTGTTGCGGCGGTCGTAGAAATTGTTGACGTTGCCGGCAAAGCCCAACTCGACAAAGAAGTACTGGTTGAGTGCACGCAGCCGGCGCAGCGCCGGGGCGTCAATCGGCAGCCGGACTTTGAGGCGGGCCGCCAGGCGATCGATTTCGCCCAGCACGGCCTGCGGATCGAGCCCGGGAGACTCGTCCTGGGCAACGCAGATCGCCGCCTCGACCAGCGCAAAGCCCTGATCCTCGGCCACCAGGGCCGCAAAGTAGTTCAGCGCGCTGGGCACCAGAAGCGTCAGGTGCTTCATCATCGCGAGTCTAGGCCTTGCGCATGAAGCTGCGAAGCCGAATACCCAGCAGCGCCAGCGTGCCGAAATAGATCGCCGCCGCCGCCAGCAGCGCCAGCGCCATCGCGCCGGCGCGCTGGGCCTCGCTTTGACCCAGTTGCAGCCAGTCGAATTGACGTGCCACAAAAGCCATGCCGGCGCCCATCACCGCGCTGGCCAGCGACACCCGCAGCACGAAGCCCCACCAGCCCGCCGCCGGTTGGTAACTGCCGCGCCGGCGCAGGCCCCAGATCAGCACCGCCGCATTGGCATTGGCTGCCAGACCGATCGACAGCGCCAGCGCTGCCACCCCCAGGCCCAGGCCGCCGATCAGGCCGAGGTTGAGCACCTGGGTCAGTACCAGGGCGAAGATCGCCACCTGCATCGGCGTCTTCATGTCTTGCTGCGCAAAATAGGCCGGCGCCGCCACCTTGACGCCGACCAGACCGATGACGCCGGCGCCATAGCCCATCACCGCCAGCGTGGTCATGCTCACCGCGCGCTCATCGAAGGCGCCACGGTGGAACAAGGTGGCCACCATCGGCTGGGCGAACACCAGCAAGGCCACTGCGCAGGGCAAGGCCAGCAGCAGCACCAGGCGCAGGCCCCAATCGAGCAGGCTGGAATAGGCCGCCGCATCGTCGCGCGCACGCGCCGCCGACAACTGCGGCGTCAACACCACGCTCAGCGCCACGCCCAGCAGCGCGGTGGGCAGTTCCATCAGCCGGTCGGCATAAACCAGGGTGGACACCGCGCCGGTGCCCATGTGCGAGGCGATCTGCGAATTGATCATCAGCGAGATCTGCGCCACCGACACGCCGACCATGGCCGGCGCCATCTTGGCCAGGATCTGGCGCACGCCGGGGTGGCGCCAGGCTGCCAGCACCCGCGCCGGCGACAGCCCGAAATGCGGCAGCATGCCGATCTGCAGCAGTGCCGGCACCTGTATGCCCAACTGCAGCACGCCGCCGATCATCACGCCAATGGCCAGGCCGTAGATTGGCTCGATGCCACGCACTTGCAACTGCGGCACCAGCCACAGCGCCGCGCCGATCACGCTCAGGTTCAGCAGCACCGGCGTGAACGCCGGCACCGCGAAGCGCCGCCAGGTGTTGAGCACACCCGAGGCCAGCGCCACCATCGACATGAAGCCAATGTAGGGGAACATCCAGCGCGTCATCACCACCGCAGCGTTTTCGGTCGCCGACGCAAAACCCGAGGCCAGCAGCCAGACCAGCACCGGCGCGGCGATGATGCCCAGCGCCACGGTGACCAGCAGTGCCCAGGCCAGCACGGTGGCCACCGCATCGACCAGCTTGCGTGTCGCCTCGTCGCCCTCGGCGGCGCGGGTGGCGGCCAGCAGCGGCACAAAGGCCTGGGCAAAAGCACCCTCGGCAAACAGCCGCCGCAGCAGGTTGGGAATGCGGAAGGCGATCTGGAACGCATCCATCATCGCCGAGGTGCCGAACAGCGCCGCACCCACCTGATCGCGCACCAGCCCGGTGATGCGCGACAGCAGCGTGAGGGCTGAAACCGAGATGGCGGCCTTGAAGAGATTCATGCGGGCGGATCTGGCCCGGGTGGCCGGTGCTGCCGGGGCTGCCACAAGCGAACAGGTGGCGAAGGGGTGGCCGACGCCTTGGCGATCGGGAGGTCCGCGATTATAGGAAGCAGCCTGCCCGATCTTTACCAGCCCAATCGGCCGATGCTATACTCAGCATCTTTGCCCAATCCGGATCGTTAGGAAAAGTACCGCCATGGCCACCGCTTCCAAAGCCAAGAAAAAAACCGTCCGCCTCGCCTCTGGCCGCAAGCGCGCTCGCCAGGACGTCAAGCTCAACAGTGCCAACACGGCGCTGCGTTCACATTTCCGCACCGTCGTCAAGAACGTGCAGAAGGCCCTCGACAAGGCCGCTGCGGGTGGCGACAAGGCTGCTCCGGCTGCGTTGTTCAAGACCGCCGAAAGCGTGATCGACTCGGTCGCCGACAAGGGCATCTTCCACAAGAACAAGGCCGCTCGCCACAAGAGCCGACTGTCTGCCAAGATCAAGGCGCTGGCCGCCTCTGCTACCGCCTGATCAGGCTTTCCGGACGGCAAATGCACAAGGCCCGCTTCGGCGGGCCTTTGTCATGGCGCCCGCTTCGGTGGGCCGTCGTCATGGCGCCCGCTTCGGTGGGCCGTCGTCAAGGCGCCCGCTTCGGTGGGCCTTTGTCATGGCGCCCTGATCAGCCCGCCCGCCCCGGTGGCGCGGGATCGGGCAGCAGACAGGCCTCGACCACTTGCAGTTCGTTGTCGCGCGCAAAGTGCATCACGAAGTCCCAGGCCATCGGCTCGATGTCGCGCAGCGCCTCGCTGACGATGACGCACTTGGTGCCATCGATCACCCGCGGCACGCAAAACGGCGAATAGCCGATGTGGGCGCCAATGCCCGAGCCCTTGGCCCTGAAGCTCGACAGCGCCCCGGCCAAGCGCTCGGCCCAGTCGCTGGGCCGGAAAGTCTTGCCCGCCAGGGTGACACCCTGAATGAAGAACTCGCGTGGGGGAGAGGCTTTCGTCATGCGGGCCTGGGGCTGAGCCGGATCGGCAGTGGCAACAGGCTGGCTGTCGGCCAACGCGTCGTGTGCGCCGCCGACCGCCACCCCATCGGGGAAAACCGCTATTGTGCCGCTTAAGTGCTGCGCCGCAGCATTGAACGACATCTGAGCGCCCTGCCCTGCCGCCACCGGGCCGGCCGCTCTAGAATCAATATCCCGGGCCGGCGCTTCGCCATGGTGGGAACCATGCACCAGAAGCACCGGCTTTTTCTTTTGATCGATCGCCTTTTCGGAGCCCTGCGATGACCTCCCATGTGATGAACACCTACGGCCGACTGCCTTTTGCGCTGTCGTATGGCCGAGGCTGCCGCGTCTGGGATACCGAGGGCCGCGAATACCTCGACGGGTTGGGCGGCATCGCCGTCAACACGCTGGGCCATGCCCACCCGAAGTTGGTGCCGGCGCTGCAGGACCAGGTGGCCAAGCTGATCCACTGCAGCAATTACTACGGCGCGCCGATGCAGGAGACGCTGGCCGCCAAGCTGTGCGAATTGTCCGGGCTGGACGCGGTGTTCTTCTGCTCCACCGGGCTGGAGGCCAACGAAGGCGCGTTGAAGATCGCGCGCAAGTTTGGCCATGACCGCGGCATCGACCGGCCCGAGATCATCGTCTACGACAAGGCCTTCCACGGCCGCTCGATCGCCACGCTGTCGGCCACCGGCAACCCCAAGGTGCAGGCCGGCTTCGGCCCGCTGGTCGAGGGTTTTGTGCGCCTGCCGCTGAACGATCTGGACGCGGTGCGCGCGGCGGTGACCGGCAACCCCAACATCGTCGCCATCTTCCTGGAGACGATCCAGGGCGAGGGCGGCATCAACCCGACACGGGTGGATGTGCTGCGCGGCCTGCGCGAGATCTGCGACCAGCACAACCTGTTGCTGATGCTCGACGAGGTGCAGTGCGGCATCGGCCGCACCGGCAAGTGGTTCGCCCACCAGTGGGCCGGCATCCTGCCTGATGTGATGCCGCTGGCCAAGGGCCTGGGCTCGGGCGTGCCGGTCGGCGCCATCGTCGCCGGTGCGCGCGCCAAAGACGTGCTGCAACCCGGCAACCATGGCACCACCTTCGGCGGCAATCCGCTGGCCATGCGCGCCGGCATCGAGACGCTGCGCATCATGGAAGAAGACGGCCTGATGGCCAACGCGGCGGCGATGGGCGAGCGCATCCGCGCCGGCGTCATCGAGGGCCTGCGCGGCGTGACCGGCCTCAAGGAGATCCGCGGCCAGGGCCTGATGATCGGTATCGAACTCGACCGGCCCTGCAACGAGCTGCTGCTGAAGGCGGCGCAGGCCGGGCTGCTGATCAGCATCACCGCCGACAGCGTGATCCGGCTGCTGCCGGCGCTGATCTTGAGCGCTGACGAAGCCGATCAAATGGTGGCCATCCTGGTGCCACTGATCCGCGATTTCCTCGCCGCACCCAAGACCTGACACGCGCATGAAACCGGGGCACAGCCTGATGAAGCACTATTTGCAGTTCAAGGACTTGCGCACCGAGGAGTACGCCTACCTATTCGAGCGCGCCCGCATCATCAAGACGCGCTTCAAGAACTACGAGCGCTACCAGCCGCTGGCCGACCGCACGCTGGCGATGATCTTCGAGAAGGCCAGCACCCGTACCCGGGTGAGCTTCGAGGCCGGCATGTACCAGATGGGCGGCTCAGTGGTGCACCTGACCACCGGCGACAGCCAACTCGGCCGCGCCGAGCCGATCGAGGACTCGGCGCGGGTCATCAGCCGCATGGTCGATCTGGTGATGATCCGCACCTACGAGCACAGCAAGATCGAAACCTTTGCAGCGCATTCGCGGGTGCCGATCATCAACGGCCTGACCAACGAGTTCCACCCCTGCCAGATCCTGGCCGACATCTTCACCTTCATCGAACAGCGCGGCAGCATCGCCGGCAAGGTGGTGGCCTGGGTCGGCGACGGCAACAACATGGCCAACACCTGGCTGCAGGCGGCCGAGATCCTGGGCTTCACCGTGCATGTCAGCACGCCCAGCGGCTACGAGATCGACCCGGTGGTGGCCGGGCTGGCCGGCCGCGACGGCTACAAGGTATTCAAGGATCCGCTTGCGGCCTGCCGCGGCGCCGATCTGGTGACCACCGATGTCTGGACCAGCATGGGCTACGAGGCGGAAAACGAGGCCCGGCTGAAGGCCTTTGCCGACTGGTGTGTCGATGCCGAAATGATGGCCGCGGCCAAGCCCGACGCGCTGTTCATGCACTGCCTGCCGGCGCACCGCGGCCAGGAGGTAACCGCCGAGGTCATCGACGGCCCCCAATCCGCAGTCTGGGACGAAGCTGAGAACAGGATGCACGCGCAAAAGGCACTCATGGAGTACCTTTTGCTCGGCA
>JBBQZM010000026.1:0-27087 GCA_038207685.1 Burkholderiales bacterium | reverse complement strand
TGGAAGTTGACCAGCGCCTCCATGCGGCCCTGCGAGATCTCGGCCTGGTAGGGCGTGTAGGCGGTGTACCAGGCCGGGTTCTCCAGGATATTGCGCCCGATGACGCCCGGCGTGTGGCTGCCGTGGTAGCCCTGGCCGATGAAGCTCTTGAGCACCTGGTTCTTGGCGGCGATGGCGCGCATCTCGGCCAGCGCATCGGCTTCGCTCACCGCCGGTGGCAGGCGCATGGCTTGGCTGCGGGTGATGCTGGGTGGCACCACGGCCTCGATCAGCGCCCGCCGCGAGGCGGCGCCGATCATCGACAGCATATGGGCCTGATCGGCCTCGTCAGGCCCCAGGTGGCGAGCGACAAACTCGCTCGGGTTCTCGAGGTCGGACAGGTGCGGCTGGGCGGCTTGAAGCATGGTGATGGTGCTGCGGTGCGGTTAGGTGGTGAGGTTGATCAGAGCGTCTGGAGCAGGGCGTCGTAGCCCGGCGGGTCCATCAGCGCGTCGAACTGCATCATGTCGCTGATACGCACCTTGAAGAACCAGCCTTCGCCCATCGGATCGCTGTTGGCCAGCGCCGGGTTGGCGCGCAAGGCCTCGTTGACCTCGACGACCTCGCCGCTGACCGGCATGAAGATGTCGGCTGCGGCCTTGACCGACTCGACCACGCCGGCCACCTCGCCCTGGACAAAGCTGCGGCCCACTTCGGGCAGGTCGACATAGACCACGTCGCCCAGCGCATCCTGCGCATGCAGCGTGATGCCGACAACCGCGGCGTCATGGTCTTCGATGTTGATCCATTCGTGGTCGGAGGTGAATTTGGTGGTCATGACTTGTCCTCGTGGCAGCTGTTGGGGTGGTGGTGGTGAGGGTGCGGCGGCCGCCAGGCCGCCGTCCGGTGGGGAATCAGCGGTGGTAGCGGTGCGGCGTGAACGGCATCGGCGCGACGCGCATCGGCAGCGTCTTGCCGCGCACTTCGGCATACACCTCGTGGTGCAGGCTGGCATGGTTGGCCGCCAGGTAGGCCATGGCCACCGGTTGATGCACCGTCGGGCCCAGGGTGCCGCTGGTGACATGGCCCAGTACATGGCCCTGGCGATCGACGATGCGGCAGCCCTCGCGCACTGGCACGCGCTCCAGGCCGATCAGCCCGACCCGTTTGACCGCGGTGCCCTGCCTCAGGTGACCCTCGATCACCGACGCGCCGGGGTAGCCACCCTCACGCGCGCCGCCGGGGCGGCGCACCTTCTGGATCGCCCAGCTCAGACCAGCCTCTATCGGCGAGGTGCGCTCGTTGATGTCGTGGCCATACAGGCACAGGCCGGCTTCCAGCCTCAGCGTGTCGCGGGCGCCCAGGCCGGCGGGATGCACCTCTGGCACGCCCAGCAGTGCGCGCGCCAGTGCCACGGCCTTGGCCGCGGGCACCGAGATCTCGAAACCGTCCTCGCCGGTATAGCCCGATCGCGTGACGAAGCAATCGGCGCCGGCCAGCCTGAAGTCGCCGCCAGTCATGAAGGCCAGCGTGCTCAAGTTCGGGTTCAGCCGCGCCAGCACGGTGGCGGCCTCGGGGCCCTGCAGCGCCAGCAGCGCCTGATCGGGCATGGGCACGATCTGGCAGCGGTGACCGATGTGGGTGATCAGGTGCCGGGTATCGGCGGACTTGCAGCCGGCATTGACGATCAGCAGCAGGTGGTCGGCACGCCGCGTGACCATCAGGTCGTCAAGCAGGCCGCCCTGGGCATTGGTGAAGAAGGCATAACGCTGCTTGCCTACCGGCAGGTCGACGATGTCCTGCGGTACCAGGCTTTCCAGCGCGGCGGCCGCGGCGTCGCCGCGCAACTGCAGCTGGCCCATGTGCGAGACATCGAACAGCGACGCCTGGCTGCGGCAGTGCCGGTGCTCGGCCAGGATGCCGGCCGGGTAATTCACCGGCATCGCATAGCTGGCAAAGGGCACCATCTTGGCACCCAGTTCCAGGTGCAACGCGTGCAGCGGTGTGTTCAGCAGCGGGGTGGTCTCAGCGGACATGGTGTACCTTTCGAGGGCTCTGCAACACCACGACCTTACATCCGTCGGGTGCGTGTGCCCTCGCTGTCCGCTTTACCTGAGAGATTGACAGCTGCGGTGGTGCCGCGGCTGCTTGCCCCTTCGGTGGACGGGTGCACCCTGCCGGGCGATCCGCCTCTCTCCAGACGAGGAACGCCCTGTTGCCAAGGCGCTGGCCAGTCCTTTTGCCTGAGCGTTCGGGGCAAACCCCTGCGCCTTCGGCGGCTTCGGGTGAAGCTCTCTCCTGGTCAGATTCGAGTGTAGCAGCGGGCCGTGTGGCAGCGTCACACGCTAGGATCTAGTGATGGACGACGAACAAGCCAGCTTGAGGCGCATCCTGCGCGATTGCCAAAACATCGCCGTGGTCGGTTTGTCGGCTGAATGGCACCGGCCCAGCTACTTTGCGGCCAAGTACATGCAGGGCCGCGGCTACCGCATCCTGCCGGTCAATCCGCGTTATGCCGGCGGCCAGGTGCTGGGCATGCCCTGCGTGGCACGGCTGGAGGACCTGGACGAGCCCGTCGACATGGTCGATGTCTTCCGCAAGACCGAAGACGTGGGCCCGATGGCCGAGGCGGCGATCGCGCTGGGTGCCAAATGCCTGTGGCAGCAGATCGGCGTGATGAACCTGGCGGCCGACGCAGCCGCCCGCGCCGCCGGGCTGGACAGTGTGATGAACCGCTGCGTGAAGATCGAACATGCCCGTTTGTTTGGCGGCCTGCACTGGGCCGGCGTCAACACCGGCGTGATCTCGGCTTCGCGTCGGGCTTGAAACAGGCGCCGCAGACCATGACCGAGCATGTCTTCCAGCCCGAGACCCTGGCCATCCATGCCGGCCAGGTGCCCGACCGCGAAACCGGCGCCCGCGCGCTGCCGATCTACCAGACCACCAGTTATGTCTTCGACTCCGCCGAACATGCGGCGGCGCTGTTCAACCTGCAAACCTTCGGCAATGTCTATTCGCGGCTGAGCAATCCCACGGTGGCGGCACTCGAGGAGCGCGTAGCGGCACTCGAAGGCGGCCGCGCCGCGGTGGCCAGCGCGTCCGGCATGGCCGCCGAGGCGATGGCGCTGATGACGCTGCTGCAGGCCGGCGACCACGTGGTGGCCGCTGGCGCGCTGTATGGCGGATCGGTGACCATGCTGTCGGTGAGCCTGGCCAAGTTCGGCATCAGCACCAGCTTTGTGGATGCCACCCGGCCCGAGGCGTTTGCCGAAGCGATACAGCCCAACACTCGTGCGCTGTTCGCGGAGAGTCTGGGCAACCCGAGCATGGTGGTGCTCGACATCGCCGCCGTGGCCGAGGTGGCCCATGCCCATGGCCTTCCGCTGGTGATCGACAACACCGTGCCCAGCCCTTTCTTGTGCAATCCGCTGGTCCATGGTGCCGACATCGTCGTGCATTCGGCCACCAAGTACCTGGGTGGCCATGGCACTACGCTCGGCGGCGTGATGGTCGAGGGCGGCCGTTTTCCCTGGGACAACGGCAAGTTCCCCGGCATGACCGAGCCGTCCGATGGCTACCACGGCGTGAAGTTCTACGAGACCTTCGGCGATTTCGGCTTCTCGATGCGTGCCCGCATGGAGACGCTGCGCGTCTACGGCGCCGCGCTCAGCCCGATGAGTGCCTGGCAGATCCTGCAGGGTGTCGAGACGCTGCCGCTGCGCATGGCGCAGCACTGCCGCAATGCGCTGGCGGTGGCCCTGTTCCTGCGCAGCCATCCACAGGTCAGCTGGGTCAACTACCCCGGCCTGGCCGAGCATCCGCAACATGGCCTGGTGCAGCGGCAGATGCGGTCCATCGACGGCCTGCCGGGCGGCTCGGGCCTGCTGGCCTTCGGTGTCAAGGGCGGGCTGGCGCCGGGTGTGCGATTCATCGAGTCGGCGCGTTTCATGAGCCACCTGGTCAACATCGGCGATACCCGCACACTGATCAGCCACCCGGCGTCCACCACCCATCGCCAGCTCAGCGACGCGCAGCAACTCGCCGCCGGTGTGCTGCCCGACATGATCCGCATCTCGGTGGGCCTGGAGCACATCGACGACATCCTCTGGGACATCGACCAGGCGCTGGCCGCCGCGGCACAAGGCTGAGCCCATGAAGCAAGACGCACGAGGTGCCGCCGCGCGCTTTGGCGGCCCGCTGGCGCTGCTGGCGGCGTTGTTGCTGAGCGCCTGCGCCTCGCCGCCACCGCCACCAGCGGCGGCATCAGCGGCCACGCTGCCGGTGATGCCCGAAGGCGCCTCGGGCTTCACCACCAAGCCCGGCTGGTCGATGTCGCGTTTTGCGGTGGCTGCCGCCAACCCGCTGGCTACCGCGGCCGGCTTCGAGGTGTTGCAGGCCGGCGGCACGGCGGTGGATGCGGCGGTGGCTGTGCAGATGGTGCTGACGTTGGTTGAACCGCAGTCCAGTGGCATCGGCGGCGGCGCATTCCTGATGCACTGGGACGGCCGCAGCGTGCAAGCCTGGGACGGCCGCGAGACCGCGCCCGCGGCGGCCGACGAGGGCTTGTTCCTGGATGCCGATGGCAAGCCGATGCGCTTCCAGCAGGCGGTGGTCGGCGGCCGTTCGGTGGGCGTGCCCGGTGCGGTACGGATGCTGGAAGACGCACACCGCCAGCATGGCCGCTTGCCCTGGGCCCGTTTGCTGCAGCCGGCGATCACACTGGCTGAGGATGGTTTCGAGATGAGCCCGCGTCTGCACATCCAGTTGCAGGGTGACAGCGCGCTGCGCGCCGATGCCCAGGCCAGGGCCTACTTCTACCAGGCCGACGGCCAGCCGCAAGCGGTGGGGCACCGCTTGCGCAACCCGGCGCTGGCTGCGGTGCTGCGACGCATTGCCGTCGAAGGCAGCGCCGGCCTGCACCAGGGGCCGGTGGCGGCCGACATCGTGCGCCGGGTGCGCGGCCATGCCAGCAACCCCGGCCGGCTGAGCGAGGCCGATCTGGCCGGCTACACCGCGCTGCAGCGCGCGCCGATCTGCACTGACTGGTGGGTGATCTACCGCGTCTGCGGCATGCCGCCGCCCTCGTCGGGCCACATCACGCTGATGCAGATCCTCGGGCTGCTGGCGCAGCTGCCAGCCAGCGCCGCGCCGCTGCGCGATGGTGTGCCCGGCGCCGACTGGCTGCACCGCTACGCCGAGGCCTCACGCCTGGCCTTTGCCGACCGCGCTCTCTACCTGGCCGACCCGGCGTTCGTCAGCCCACCAGGTGGCGCCTGGACGCGCCTGCTCGACGATGCCTACCTGCGCCAGCGCGCCGCGCTGATCGGCGAGCGCAGCATGGGCACGGCCCGCGCCGGTACGCCGGGTGCCCAGGCTACCGGGTTGGCGCCGCAGCCCGAGCAACCCGAGTACGGCACCAGCCACATCAGCATCGTCGATGGCGAGGGCCACGCGCTGGCCATGACTACCACCATCGAGGCCGTGTTCGGCGCCCGGCTGATGGCCGACGGCGGCAGCGGCCTGGCCGGCGGCTTTTTGCTGAACAACCAGCTCACCGACTTTTCGCTGGCGCCGGCTGATGCGCAGGGCCGGCCGATCGCCAACCGGGTGCAGCCCGGCAAGCGGCCGCGGTCGAGCATGAGCCCGACCCTGGTCTTCGATAGCCGCGACGGCCGGCTGCTGATGACCCTGGGCTCGCCGGGCGGGCCGGCGATCATTCACTTCACCGCCAAGACGCTGCTCGGCACGCTGGCTTGGGGGCTGGATGCCCAGCGGGCCATCGACCTGCCCAACTTCGCCAATTTCAACGGGCCCACACTGCTTGAGGCGGGGCGCTTTCCGGTGGTCACGGTGGCAGCGCTGAAGGCGCGTGGCCATAACGTCGTCGAGGCTGATCTCACCAGCGGTCTGCAGGCGCTGCAGCGCACGGCCGGCGGCTGGTTTGGTGGCGCCGATCCGCGGCGCGAAGGCGTGGTAATGGGGCAGTGAGCAGCGCGCTGGCCGTCGGCACCGCGCAGCGCGGCAGCCGCACAGTGCTGTTCAGCGCGGCAGCCGCACCGCGCCGCTGGCCAGCAGGGCTGCGATGCGCGCTTCGTCAAAACCCAGTTCGCGCAACACCTCCAGGCTGTGTTCGCCCAGCCGCGCGCCGCCGCGCTGCGGCGCCTGCGGATGGCCGTCGAAACGCGCCGCGCTGCGCGCCACCCGCACCCGGTCGCCGTCGCCATTGGCCACCTCGACCACCGCCTGGTTGTGCTGTACCTGCGGGTCGCTCAACACCTCATGACGTTCATTGACACGGCCCAGCGCCGCGCCATGGGCGCGAAAACGCTGCTCCAGCGTGGCGTTATCGAACTGCGCCATCAGCGGCTCGAGCAGGGCGCGCAGTTCCCCGCCATGGCGATAGCGCGCGGGCAGGGTGGCGAAACGCGGGTCGAGCGCGATGTCGGGCCGGCCCAGCGCGGCGCACATGCCGGCAAATTCGGCCGGCTGCGGCACCATCGTGGCCACATGGCCGTCTGCCGTACGCCAGGCGCGCTGGTTGGCGCCGAATTCGGGCATGACCGCCGGCGGCTCATCGACCCAGACATGGTTGTACATCGCGTCCACCCATTGGAAGGACAGCGCCGCGTCGAGCATGGACACCTCGACACGCCGCCCCCGGCCATCACGTGAGCGGGCAAACAGCGCGGCGGTGACGGCCTGCGCCGCGGTGAGTGCGGTGACCTTGTCGCAGACAGTGGAAGCCAGCACCACCGGCGCGCCCGTGGTCGGATCGCGCTGCGACGCCGCCACGCCGCCAATGGCCTGGATCACCGCGTCATAGGCCTTGTCCTGGGCGCGTGGTCCGTCCGGGCCGAAGCCGGTGATCGACAGGCGAACCAATTGCGGATGGCGCTGCGCCAGGTCGGCGTCGGCCAGGCCCAGGCGCTGCATCACGCCAGGGCGGAAGTTCTCGATCAGCACATCGGCGCGCGAGAGCAGCGCATGCAACACCCCCAGCGCCGCCGGTGATTTGAGATCCAGCGCCAGGTTGCGCTTGCCGCGGTTGGCGGCGATGAAGGACGCTGACAAGTCACCCTTGGCCGGCCCGATGTGGCGGGTGGTGTCGCCCTCGGGCGACTCGACCTTGATCACCTCGGCGCCCTGGTCGGACAACAGGGTGGCGGCCATCGGGCCGGAAAACACTGCCGACAAGTCGATGATGCGGATGCCTTGCAGAGGTGGGGTCATGCGAGTTCTCGAATGCAGCGACACGCCAGGGCCATGAAAAAGGGCCCGCGTTGCGGGCCCTGGAGGTCAATCAAGCCGAGTCAGGCTTCAGCGGCCGTAAATTTTGCCGAACAACTGCCAGGTGGTGCCGTCGAACTTCATCAATTGCTCGCGCTCGATCGGGTAAAAGTCGTCTGCCGCAGTCTTGACGTTGACGCCCGGCAGCAGCATCGGCAGCGTCATGTCCAGCGCGGCGGCCTGCTTCATGATGTTCTCGCGGGTCAGGTTGTCACCCGCCTGCTTGAGCACCTGCACCACGCCCTGGGCCACCGTGTAACCGAAGACGTTGAAGTTATCCTTCAGGTCGCCGCTGGGGTTGTACTTCTTCATCCAGGCCAGCCAGTCGTCCCATTCCTTGCCCTTCTGGAACTGCGGGTCGGTCGGATCCTTCAGGTAGCCGGCAGTGATGATGCCCATGCTGTTCTCGATGCCGGCGGGCTTGAGCACCGTGCCCACCGAGCTCGACACGCTGTTGAGGTAGTGCACCGGCTTCCAGCCCAGTTCGGCCGCTTTCTTGATCGCCTGCGCCGCAAACTTGGGCGTGGTGATGTTGAAGAAGATGTCAGCGCCCGAGCCCTTGAGCGACACCATCTGGCTGTCGACCGTGGGGTCGGTGACCTCGTAGCTGATCTTGGCCACGATCATGCTCTTGGCCTTGTCGCCCAGTGCGTTCTCGAAGCCTTCGAGGTAGTCCTTACCGTAGTCGTCGTTCTGGTACAGGATCGCGATCTTTCCGTTGGGCTTGGTCTCGAGGATGTGCGTGGCGTAGTTCTTGGCTTCGCTCTGGTAGTTGGGCTGCCAGCCCATCGTCCAGGGGAAGTTCTTCGGGTCGCCCCACTTGGTGGCACCGGTGGCCACAAACAGCTGCGGCACCTTCTTGGTGTTCATGTACTTGTGGATGGCGCTGTTCGGCGGTGTGCCCAGCGTGTTGAACAGGAACAGCACTTCTTCCTGCTCGACCAGCTTGCGCGCCTGCTCAACGGTCTTGGCCGGGTTGTAGCCGTCGTCGACGCTGATGAAGCTGATCTTGCGACCGTTGACGCCGCCTTCGGCGTTGACCTTGTCGAAATAGGCCTGGATGGCCTTTCCGATGTTGCCGTAGGCCGAGGCCGGGCCCGAATAGGGGCTGATGCCGCCGATCTTGATTTCTTTGTCGGTGGCGCCGGTGTCGTACTTCTTTTGTGCCAGCGCTGAACCGGCGATGGCCAGCGAGGCGAGGCCCGCGACCGCAAGGGTAATGCTTTTAAGCTTCATGCTTCAGATCTCCTTCAGTGAAAGGTTCTTTAAAAACGCTGGAGTGCCTGCCAGGTTGTCCGGGTCAACCCGCAGTCTTGGCGCGCAGACGCGCCCAAAGTTTGTTCAGACCACCCATCACGCCGGTGGGCATCAGGTACATGCAGCCGATCAACAGCACGCCGTAGATTGCTGCTGGGGCCGAGCGTGATATCTCGTCGGCAATGTTGGGCACAAACTGGATGAAGATGCCGCCGAATATTGCGCCCGGGATCGACGCCAAGCCGCCGACCACCACGCCGACCAGCAGGAAGATCGACAGGTTGACGGTGAAGCTGTCGGGCGAGACGAAGGCCACGACGATACCGCCCAGCGCACCGGCCAGGCCAGTGATGCCGGCCGAGACACCGAAGGTCAGCGACTTGAACATCGTCAGGTTGATGCCCATGGCGGTGGCGGCGATCGGGTGGTCACGCACGGCGATCAGCGCCCGCCCTACCCGGCCGCGCAGGATGTTCCAGGCCACCAGGAACATCAGGCCGGCCACGGCCAGGCTGAAGAAGTACAGCCAGCGGTCGGCGCTGAAGGGCTGGTCGAGGAAGGTGAAGCTGATCGGCGGCGTGGGCTTGTTCAGCACGATGCCCTGCACACCACCGGTGATGTGCTCGATGTGCTTGTACTTCAGCAGCTGCGGCACAGCCAGCGCCAGCGCAAAGGTGGCCAGCGCCAGGTAGTGGCCGGCCAGCCGCAGCGCCGGAAAGCCCACCGCGAAGCCGAACACGAAGCACACTACAAAGGCTACCGGCAGCGTCGCCCAGTAGGGCACGCCCAGCTTGTCCATCAGCACGGCGGCGGTGTAGGCGCCAAAGGCGTAGAACGCGCCATGGCCCAGCGAGATCTGGCCGTTGAAGCCGGTCAGCATGTTCAGACCCAGGATGGCGATGGCATACACCAGCACCAGGTTGATCTGGAACACCCGATAGTTCTTGACCAGGAACGGCAGCAGGATCAGTGCCACCAGCAACACGGCACTCCAGAGCCAGACCCATTTCTTGTCGAGGGGTTTCATACGCGGGTCACCACCTTCTTGCCGAACAGGCCGTCAGGCCGCAATGTGAGCGTGCCCACGATCAGTACCAGCGCCACGGTGAGCTTCAGCTCGGTGCCGATGACGTAAGCGCCCAACAGGTTCTCGAGCACGCCCACCACCAGGCCACCGATCACCGCACCCAGTGGGTTGTCGATGCCGCCCAGCAGCGCGCCGGCAAAGCCGTACAGCAGGATGCCGGCCATCATGTTGGGATCCAGGAAGACGATGGGCGCGACCATCATGCCGGCCACTGCGCCGATGGCGGCTGCTAAGCCCCAGCCCAGGCCCAGCATCCAGGACACGCGGATGCCGACCAGTCTGGCTGAATCGGGGTTTTGCGCCGCAGCGCGCATCGCCAGGCCCACCGAGGTGTAGCGGAAGAAGGCAAACAGCGCCAGCAATACCACCAGCAGCACGCCGGCCGAGCCCAGTTGGTGGGCCGAGAAGTAGATCGTGGCCAGCGGCGAATCGGCCGGGAAGGGGCTGGCGAAGGACTTGATCGTGTGGTCGAACAACATGCCTGACAAGGCGTTGAAGATCAACAGCAGACCGATGAAGACGATTACGTTGGTCAGCACCGGCGCCTTCTCGATCGGCCGCAAGATGACGCGCTGCACCACCAGGCCGCCGAGGAAAGACACCGCCACCGTGAAGATGAAGGCCGACCAGTAGGACCAGCCCGCCTCGTTGATCAGCGCCCAGGCGATGAAGGTCGAGAAGGTGGCCATCTCGCCCTGGGCGAAATTGATGTGGTGCGTGGACTGGTAGATCATGACCAGCGCCAGCGCCACCGATCCGTAGATGATGCCGTTGGCCAGGCCGGAGAACAGTTGATGAAGTAGGGCTTCCATGAGCGCTCTCAATAGCCGAGGTAGGCGCGTCGCACCGACTCGTCGTTCTTGATGTCCTCGGAAGGACCGGAAAGTTCCACCCGACCGGTTTCCAGCAGGTAGGCATGATGGGCCAGGTTCAGCGCCAGGCTGGCGTTTTGCTCGACCAGCAGCATGCTCACGCCGTCTTCCTGGTTGATCGTGCGCATGATCCGGAAGATCTCGGCCACGATCAGCGGCGCCAGGCCGAACGAAGGCTCGTCGAGCAGCAATAGCTTGGGCCGCAGCATCAGCGCGCGGCTGATCGCCAGCATCTGCTGTTCGCCGCCCGACAGCGTGCCGGCCTGTTGGTGTTTGCGCTCGGCCAGCCGCGGGAAGCGCTGGTAGGTTCTTTCAATGTCGCGGGCCACCTCGTCGCGGTCTTTGCGCACATAGGCGCCGAGCTTGAGGTTGTCCTCGACCGACAGCGCGCCAAAGGTGCCGCGCCCGTCAGGTACATGGGCTACGCCCTGTCGCACCACGGTCTCGGTGGCCTTGCCTACCAGCTGCACGTTGCCGCCGCCGGTATCAAGCTCAATGCTGCCGGTGGTGCGCACGATCTGGCACAGCGCACGCAGCGTGGTGGTCTTGCCGGCGCCGTTGGCGCCGAGGATGGTGGTGATCTGACCGGCCGCAATGGCGAAGTCGATGTCGAACAGCACCTGGGTGGCGCCGTAGAAGGCGCACAGTTTCTGGACGCGCAGCACGTCAGCCATGGGCGGCCTCCGTGCTGGTGTCTTCGGCGGGAGCGCCCAGGTAGGCGGCGATCACGTCGGGATGCTGCTGGATATGCTCGGGTGTGCCCTCGGCGATCTTGCGACCGAAGTTCAGCGCGACGATGTGGTTGGAGACGCTCATCACCAGGCTCATGTGGTGTTCGACCAGCAACACGGTGATGCCCAGGTTGTCCTGCACGTCAAGGATCAGCTTGCCGAGCTCGCCGAGTTCCTCGTGGTTGAGGCCAGCTGCCGGCTCGTCGAGCAGCAGCAGCTTGGGGTCGGCGGCCAACGCGCGGCCCATCTCCACCCGCTTCTGGGTGCCGAAGGGCAGGTCGCCGGCCGGACGATCGGCAAATTCTGTGAGTCCCAGGTATTCCATGATCTGGTCGGCGCGCTCGCGCAGGCGGCGCTCTTCGGCACCAACGCTGGGCAGGCGCAGCGCGCTGGCCAGGAAGCCGGCCGACGAGCGTGAGTGCGCGCCGATCATGATGTTGTCGCGCACCGGCAAGGTGCGGAACATCGCCAGGTTCTGGAAGGTGCGGCCCATGCCCAGTTCGGCGATGCGGTGGGTCGGGGTGTTGGTGATCGACGCACCCTCGAACAGGATGTCACCGGACTGGTAGCTGTACAGGCGTGACAGGCAGTTGAACAAGGTTGTCTTGCCGGCGCCGTTAGGGCCGATCAGCCCGCACACATGGCCGGGCTCTACATCGAAGCTCACGCCGTCGAGCGCCACGATGCCGCCGAAGCGAACCGTGACACCGCGCACGCTGAGCAGGGGTGCTGCTGTATCTGCCATCGCTGTCCTGTTCGGCTCCTGTGACAAGCAATAAAAAAAGCAGATTACTCTGCAAAGGTGCAGGTTTATAGATGCCAGCCACTGTTGGTCGCAAGGGGTGCTTGCCCTGACACACCCGAGACACCCGTCTCGGCGAATTAGCAGAACTGAAAGGACGGCTGCGTGTGCGACGATGCAGCCCGTCGGTTCAGCCTGCGTGGGGCCTCGCATTGGTGCTGAAAGACCCCAGGCCGAACCCTGTTGTTGGAGGTGACATGAGCAACATCTATGAGCAGCACCTGGAGCGCCAGGCCGCGAATTTCGTGGCCTTGTCGCCGGTGAGCCTTGTTGAACGCAGTGCCGAGGTGTTCGGTGACCTGCCATCGGTGGTGCACGGCCAGCGCCGTTACACCTGGGCGCAGACGCGTGAGCGCTCGGCGCGGCTGGCGGCGGCGCTGCAGGCGCTGGGCGTGGGCCGTGGCAGCACGGTGAGCGTGATGCTGCCCAATACGCCCGAGATGGTCGAGGCGCACTACGCCGTGCCAGCGTTGAACGCGGTGCTCAACACCCTCAACACGCGGCTCGATGCCGCGTTGCTGGCCTGGCAGATGAACCACTGCGAGGTCCAGGTGCTGATCACTGACCGCGAGTTCGCCCCGCTGATCGGCCCGACGCTGGCCCAGTTGCGTGAGCAGTTCGGCCGCACACCGGTGGTGATCGACGTCGCCGACAGCGAGTACAGCGGCCCGGGTGATCGACTGGGCACACTCGAATACGAGGCCTTGCTGGCCGCGCATGCACCGCTGGCCACGCTGGCCGGCCCGGCCGACGAGTGGGATGCCATCGCGGTGAGCTACACCTCGGGCACCACCGGTGACCCCAAGGGCGTGGTGACGCACCACCGCGGCGCCTACCTGAACGCGGTGTGCAACGCGGCTACCTGGACCATGCCGCACTTTCCCAAGTACCTGTGGACGCTGCCGATGTTCCACTGCAACGGCTGGTGCTTCCCCTGGACCGTGGCCATGCTCGGTGGCACCCATGTCTGCCTGCGCCGTGTGGATGCCGCGGCCATACTGTCGGCGATGCGCGAACATGGCGTTGACCACTACTGCGCCGCGCCCATCGTGCACAGCCTGATCTACAACGCGCCGCAGGCGCTGCGTGAAGGCATCAACCAGCAGGTTCGCGGCATGGTGGCCGGAGCGGCGCCGCCGGCGGCGATGATCGAGGGCATGGCCAAGATCGGCTTCGTCATCACCCATGTCTACGGCCTGACCGAGGTCTACGGGCCGGCGGCGGTGGCAGTCAAGCGCGACAGCTGGGCCGACGAGAGCCTGTCCGAGCAGACCCGGCTCAACGGCCGCCAGGGTGTGCGCTACCCGCTGCAGGAAGGCATGACGGTGCTGCATCCCGAGACCCTGGCCGAGTTGCCGGCTGACGGCCAGACCATGGGCGAGATCATGTTCCGCGGCAACATCGTGATGAAGGGTTACCTGAAGAACCCGACGGCCACCGCCAAGGCCTTCGAGGGTGGCTGGTTCCACACCGGCGACCTGGCGGTGATGGAGGCCGATCGCTACGTCAAGATCAAGGACCGCAGCAAGGACGTGATCATCTCTGGGGGCGAAAACATCAGCTCGATCGAGGTCGAGGACGCGCTGTACCGACACCCCGCCGTGGTGGCCTGCGCAGTGGTGGCGCGGCCTGACCCGAAATGGGGCGAGACGCCGGTGGCCTATGTTGAACTCAAGCCCGGCGCCGAGGTGACAGCCGCCGAGCTGGTGGCCCATTGCAAGGGCTTGCTGGCGGGCTACAAGGTGCCGCGTGAAATCCGCTTCGAGGACATCCCCAAGACCTCTACCGGCAAGATCCAGAAGTTCCAGTTGCGCGAGCGGGCGAAGTCCTCGTCGGCGATTGACTGAGACGTCCTTAACCCGCAAGGAGAGTGACCCCATGCTGACCACCGACGACCCGCTGCTGCTGCGCGCGCAGGATGCGCGCGGCGTGATCACGCTGACGCTGAACCGGCCGCAGGCTTTCAATGCGCTGTCCGAGGCCATGCTGGCGGCGCTGCAAACTGAGCTGGATGCGATTGCCCAAGACGACAGTGCGCGTCTACTGGTGATCAAGGCCAGTGGCAAAGCCTTCTGCGCCGGCCATGACCTCAAGCAGATGCGGGCTGCGCCGTCGCAGGCTTATTACGAAACGCTGTTTGCCCAGTGCGGCCGCATGATGATGAGCGTGCAGCAGTTGCCGGTGCCGGTGATTGCGCAGGTTGAAGGCATTGCCACCGCAGCCGGCTGCCAACTGGTGGCGATGTGTGACCTGGCGGTGGCCGCGTCGGATGCACGTTTTGCGGTCAGCGGCGTCAACCTGGGGCTGTTCTGCGCCACGCCCAGCGTTGCGTTGTCGCGCAACCTGGGCCGCAAGCAGGCTTTCGAGATGCTGGTCACCGGCGCCTTCATCAGCGCCGATGAGGCCAAGGCGCGAGGCCTGGTCAACCGCGTGGTGCCGGCTGGCGAGGTGGCGCAGGCGGTGGAGGCGCTGGTGGCCGCCATCGTCGGCAAGCCTCGCGTGGCGCTGGCCATGGGCAAGGCCTTGTTCTACCGGCAGCTGGAGGTGGGCATCGCGGCCGCCTATGACGATGCCAGCCAGACCATGGCCTGCAACATGATGGATGACAGCGCGCTGGAGGGCGTGCAGGCCTTCATCGACAAGCGTCCACCGAACTGGCGCTGAAGCGCTTTCAGGGCTTCAGGACTTCGACGAGATGTTGTGCCGCATCAGGCGGCCCTTCTGCGCTGCGCGCGACCCGGCCGCACCCGGCTTAGACGGCCGCGCTACGCGCCTGATGAGACTTTGTGTCTCATCAATCGGCCACGTTCCCGCTCCCACTCCCGATCCTTGGTCGCATGGCGCTTGTCGTGCTCGGCCTTGCCCTTGGCCAGGCCGATCTCCACCTTCACCCGGCCGGTCTTGTAGTGCAGGTTCAGCGGCACCAGGGTGAAGCCGCGCTGCTCGACCTTGCCCACCAGGCGGCGGATCTCGGCCTTGTGCATCAGCAGTTTCTTGGTGCGGTCGGCCTCGGGGTTGACATGGGTGGAGGCCGAGCGCAGCGCGTTGATGCGGCAGCCGATCAGGAACAGTTCGCCATCGCGGATCAGCACATAACCGTCGGTCAGCTGTACCTGGCCGGCGCGGATGGCCTTGATCTCCCAGCCGGTCAGCACCATGCCCGCCTCGTAACGCTCCTCGATGTGGTAATCGAAGCGGGCGCGGCGGTTCTCGGCGATGGGCCCCGAGGGTTTGGCCGCCTTGGCGGCTTCCTTGCGGGTGATGGTCAGCGTGGACATGGTGGGCCAGGGAGCGAGGCCGCCCGGATGGTGCCCGGGCGGCATCTAGAATTCGCGCCATTGTATGAAGCACGTGAAAAAGTCCGTGCTGCTGTGGTACTCGGCGCGGGAGATGTACGAGCTGGTGACCTCGGTGGCGTCCTACCCCGGTTTCCTGCCTTGGTGCGACAAGGCCGAGGTGCTGGCGCATGACGCCCAGGGCATGACCGCCCGGCTGCACCTGCATTACGCCGGCCTGCGCCATGCCTTCACCACCCGCAACCGGCACCGGTCCGACGAATCGGTGGTGATGACGCTGGTCGACGGGCCGTTCTCCGATCTGGACGGCACCTGGCACTTTCGGCCCATCGGCGCGGCCGGCAGCGTAGCCTGCCGGGTCGAGTTCGACATGCGCTACGCCTTCTCCAGTCGGGCGCTCGAGGCGGTGCTCAGCCCGGTGTTCGACCGTGTCGCCAACACCTTCGTCGATTCTTTCGTGCAGCGTGCGCGTCAGGTTTATGGCGAACGCTGAAGGGCTGCCGCCCATCGCGGTGGAGGTGGTCTATGCCGCTGCACCCCATCAGCTGGTGCGCGTGCCCTTGCAGTTGCCTGCCGGCAGCACGGCGCTGCAAGCATTGCGTGCCAGTGGCCTGGGCGAGCGCCTGGGGGCTGACACGCTGGACAGTTTGACGCTCGGCCTGTGGGGCCGGGCTTGCCCGCCGGCTACCGTGCTGCGCGATCAGGATAGGCTGGAACTGCTGCGCCCATTGCAGGTTGACCCCAAGGAGGCGCGGCGCCAGCGCTACCGCCGCGACGGCCTGCGCAAACCGCGCCGGGCCTGAGCCAAGCGCTCAGCGGCAGTCGCTGGCCATCACGCCACGAGCCTGCGCCATCTCGCTGGCGCGCAGCTGGTCGTCGATCACCATGCGCTCGCCCTTTTCATTGGTGCGTACCAGTCGGGTGCCCGCAGACAGCGTGGCCAGGTGCTGACGCGCGCGGCGGCAGTTGTCGGCGCGAATCTCCGCTGCGCGGGCTTCATCGGCCTTGGCCTGTGCCTTGAGTTCAGCTTCGGCGCGGCTGCGCCGCTCTTCCAACTCGGGGTCGTTGCGGTCGCTGGGCATCATCGTCAAGCGAGCCGCTGGCGCCGAGGCCGCCGCTGAGGCTTGGCCGGGCGCCTCGTTGGCTGACTGCCGGCGTGGCGTTGGCCGCTGCAGCACATCCTTGTCAGGGATGTCGCGTGGTGGCGGCTGGTCACTGACATGGATCTGGCCGCGGTTGTCTTTCCACTTGTACTGCGCCAGCGCCGGGCTGCTGGCCAGCGCCAGCAGCAGCGCCAGCGCCAGGGGGAGGGCGACGGCTATGAAGCGGTGCGGCGCGTAGGGCATGGTGGCGGGTCAATGAGCCTGAACAAGCGCAGTGTAGCCAGCGCGGCGGCACGGCAGCGTGTGGCTGGGGACAAAGGCGGGGGGCCAGCCGCCACTCCGTATAATCGCTTTTTGGGTCTGGAGCCTTCCCATGCGCCTTCTAGGCAAAGCGTTGACTTTCGACGACGTGTTGTTGGTCCCCGCCTTCTCCCAGGTGTTGCCCCGTGACACCTCGCTTGCGACCCTGCTGTCGCGCAATATCCAACTGAACCTGCCGCTGGTGTCCGCCGCCATGGACACCGTGACCGAGTCGCGCCTGGCGATTGCGCTGGCCCAGGAGGGCGGCATCGGCATCGTGCACAAGAACCTCACGGCTAAGCAGCAGGCGGCCGAGGTGGCGCGGGTCAAACGCTACGAGTCAGGCGTGCTGCGCGACCCGATCACCGTCTCGCCCGGCGTGCCGGTGCGCGATGTCATTGCACTGTCGCGCCAGCATGGCATCTCGGGCTTCCCGGTGATTGAGGACGGCCGCGTGGTCGGCATCATCACCGGCCGCGACCTGCGTTTCGAGACCCGGCTTGACGCCCCTGTGCGCGAGATCATGACACCGCGCGAGAAGCTGGTGGTCGTCAACGAAGGCGCCACCATCAGCGACGGCAAGGCGCTGATGCACAAGCACAAGCTGGAGCGGGTGCTGGTGGTCAACGACGCCTTCGAGCTGCGCGGGCTGATGACGGTCAAGGACATCACCAAGCAGACCAACTTCCCGGCCGCCGCACGCGACCCGCAAGGCAAGCTGCGTGTGGGCGCCGCGGTGGGCGTGGGCGACGGTACCGAGGAGCGGGTTGAACTGCTGGTCAAGGCCGGCGTCGACGCGCTGGTGGTTGATACCGCGCACGGCCATTCGGCCGGCGTGATCGAGCGTGTGCGCTGGGTCAAGCGCAACTTTCCGCAGGTCGACGTGATCGGCGGCAACATCGCCACCGGCGCTGCTGCGCGGGCGCTGGTCGACGCTGGCGCCGATGCGGTCAAGGTCGGTATCGGCCCGGGCTCGATCTGCACCACGCGCATCGTCACCGGCGTGGGTGTGCCGCAGATCTATGCCATCGAGCAGGTGGCCAAGGCGCTGGCCGGCAGCGGCGTGCCGCTGATCGCCGACGGTGGCGTGCGTTTCTCGGGTGATCTGGCCAAGGCCATCGCCGCCGGCGCCAACTCGGTGATGATGGGCGGCGCGTTTGCCGGCACCGAAGAGGCGCCGGGCGAGACCATCCTCTACCAGGGCCGCACCTACAAGAGCTATCGCGGCATGGGCTCGATCGGCGCCATGCAGCAGGGCTCGGCCGACCGCTACTTCCAGGAAAGTGGCGGCAACAGCCCCAACACCACCAAACTGGTGCCCGAGGGCATCGAGGGCCAGGTGCCCTACAAGGGCTCGGTGGTGGCGGTGATCTTCCAGATGGCAGGCGGCCTGCGCGCATCGATGCACTACTGCGGCTGCACCAGCATCGCCGACATGCACCAGCGCGCCGAATTCGTCGAGATCTCGTCGGCCGGCATGCGCGAAAGCCATGTGCACGACGTGCAGATCACCAAGGAATCGCCGAATTACCGCATGGAGTGATGGTGGCTGATCTCCCGGCTGTGCCGACGGGCGCCCCAACGTCCGCCACGCAGCGGCCTGCGGCGATGGGCTTCATCCTGATCACGGTGCTGATCGACATGGTGTCGATCGGCCTGATCATCCCGGTGCTGCCCCACCTGGTGGGCACGTTCACCGCCACGCCTGCTGAGCAAGCCTTCTGGTTCGGCGCGGTGTCGTTTGCTTTTGGCATCGCCAACTTCTTCGGCTCGCCGGTGCTGGGGGCCTTGTCCGACCGCTTTGGCCGCCGGCCGGTATTGCTGATCGGCTTCTCGGGCCTGGCGCTGAGCTTCTTCGTCACCGGCCTGGCCACCGCGCTGTGGATGTTGATCGCGGTGCGGCTGTTCAGTGGCGCCATGCAGGCCAATGCCGCGGTGGCCAATGCCTACGTCGCCGACATCACCCCGCCCGAGGACCGCGCGCGCCGCTTCGGCCTGCTGGGTGCGATGTTCGGCGTCGGCTTCATCCTGGGCCCGGTGATGGGCGGTCTGCTGGGTGGCATCAACCTCCATCTACCGTTCTTCGTTGCCGGCGCGCTGGCAATGGCCAATCTGGCCTATGGCGCGCTGGTGTTGCCCGAGTCGCTGCCCCTCAGCCAGCGCCGACCCTTCGAGTGGCGGCGCGCCAATCCGGTGAGCGCGCTGCGCCAGCTCACTTCGCTGCAGGGTGTGGGGCCGCTGGTGGTGGTGGTGGCGCTGTCCGGCCTGGCGCAGTTTGTGCTGCACACCTGCTGGGTGCTGTACACCAGCTTCAAGTTCGGCTGGGGGCCGGTGCAGAACGGCTGGTCGCTGTTTGCCGTGGGCCTGATGACGGCGCTGGTGCAGGGCGGCCTGCTCAAATACCTGCTGAAGTTCATCGAGCCGCGCAAGCTGGCGGCGATGGGCCTGGTGTCGTCGACGCTGGCCTATCTGGGCTGGGGCCTGGCCACCGAGGGCTGGATGATGTACGCGGTGGTGCTGGCCAATGTGCTGGGCTACACCGTCAACACCACCGTCAACAGCATGATCTCCAACGCCGCCGATGCCTCGCAACAAGGCCAGACGCTGGGCGCGGTGGCCTCGCTCAACAGCTTGATGGCGGTGATCGCTCCGGTAATCGGCGCTGCGCTGCTGGGCGTGGTGTCACACCGGCCGGCGGGCGACTGGCTGATGGGCCTGCCCTTCTTCTTCTGCGCCGCGCTGCAATTGATGAGCACGGGGATGGCCATTCATTACTTCCGCCGCCACCGTGCGTTGAGTGCCAGCGCGGCCTCGGCCTGACGCCCATTTCACACGCTTTGCCCCGACCGACTGCCCACCATGCATGACAAGATCCTGATCCTCGACTTCGGCTCCCAGGTCACCCAGTTGATCGCCCGGCGTGTGCGCGAAGCGCAGGTCTATTGCGAGATCCACCCCAATGACGTGGACGAGCAGTTCATCCGCGATTTCGCACCCAAGGCGGTAGTCCTGTCGGGCAGCCATGCCAGCACCTACGAAGACCACCAGCTGCGCGCACCCGAGGCGGTGTGGCAACTCGGCGTGCCGGTGCTGGGCATCTGCTACGGCATGCAGACCATGGCGGTGCAACTCGGCGGCAAGGTCGAGTGGAGCGACCACCGCGAGTTCGGCTATGCCGAGGTAAGGGCTCATGGCCACACCCGGCTGCTCGACAGCATCCAGGACTTCGATACCGCCGAAGGCCACGGCATGCTCAAGGTGTGGATGAGCCATGGCGACAAGGTCAGCGCGCTGCCGCCGGGCTTCAAGCTGATGGCCAGCACGCCCAGCTGCCCGATCGCCGGCATGGCCGACGAGGCGCGCGGTTACTACGCGGTGCAGTTCCACCCCGAGGTGACGCACACGCTGCAGGGCGCGGCGATGCTGACGCGCTTTGTGCGCGACATCGCCGGCTGCCGCGGCGACTGGGAGATGGGCAACTATGTCGACGAGGCGGTCGCGCGCATCCGCGAGCAAGTGGGCGACGAGGAAGTCATCCTCGGCCTGTCGGGCGGCGTTGACTCCAGCGTAGCCGCGGCGCTGATCCACCGCGCCATCGGCGATCAGTTGACCTGCGTCTTTGTCGATCACGGCCTGCTGCGGCTCAACGAAGGCCGCATGGTGATGGAGATGTTTGCCGGCCGGCTGCATGCCAAGGTGGTGCATGTCGAGGCGGCCGAGCAGTTCATGGGCCACCTCAAGGGCATCACCGACCCTGAGCAAAAGCGCAAGATCATCGGCCGCGAGTTTGTCGAGGTGTTCCAGGCCGAGGCCGCCAAGTTGAAGGGCCAGGGCAACCAGGGCGCCAAGTGGCTGGCCCAGGGCACGATCTACCCCGACGTGGTGGAAAGTGGTGGCACCAAGACCAAGAAGGCCACCATCAAGAGCCACCACAATGTCGGCGGCCTGCCCGAGACGCTGGGCCTGAAGCTGCTGGAGCCGCTGCGCGAGCTGTTCAAGGACGAGGTGCGCGCGCTGGGCGTGGCGCTGGGCCTGCCGCACGACATGGTCTACCGCCACCCGTTCCCTGGCCCGGGGCTGGGCGTGCGCATCCTCGGCGAGGTCAAGCCCGAGTTCGCCGCGCTGCTGCAGCGTGCCGACCACATCTTCATCGAGGAACTGCGCCGCGAGGTCGAGCCGCACACCGGCAAGACCTGGTACGAGCTGACAAGCCAGGCCTTTGCCGTGTTCCTGCCGGTCAAGAGCGTGGGCGTAATGGGCGATGGCCGCACCTACGACTATGTGGTGGCGCTGCGTGCGGTGCAGACCAGCGACTTCATGACCGCCGACTGGGCCGAACTGCCTTATGCGCTGCTCAAGCGCGCCTCCAGCCGCATCATCAACGAGGTGCGCGGCATCAACCGCGTGACCTACGACATCAGCAGCAAGCCGCCGGCGACGATCGAATGGGAATAGGTTTCGAGATCTATCGGGGTCTATCGAGACCTATCGAAAAGTGGACCTAACGTGTTGATTTCACGAGCACATTTCTGTCGAGATCTATCGAGATCTATCGTTGGGATGCACCTCAATCTGACGGTATTTCTGACGGTAAAGAAGTCGCGTTGAGTGCCCGGAAAAAATTTACCGTCAGGTCGATTTGCAGGTTGACGGTAAATCCCGGGCGCAATGTCCAGCATCCATGCGGGTTATCGGGCGATGGATGGGTTGATCCGCGCTGACGGTAAATTCTTGCACTCCCAGGTGACATGACGCGCCGGTGCGTAGCGCTACTTGAGGCTGCGCCGAGCAAGGAGCGGAAGGGCAGGGGACGAGACAACTTGCCTGTCGTTGATTTATGGTCTACATCATCAACGGCAGCATCCCCGCCCGTCGATCTAGCCGTGGCGACCGTCGGCAACGGCTGAACTTGGCGACCATTCCTTCTCGGCCGGGAAGGGAACGTCGCTGGGTTCATCGCGAACGTCAGCAACCCAGCAGTGACCGGCCGTTCGCCCAGCGCGGTCGGTCGGCTGGACCCGGCCAGGAGCGGGTGCTGCCGACCGGCTGGTTCAGGGCGGCGAAACCAGCAGCGCCTGGGCTGACGCGGGAATCGACCCTTCATTCCCTGCGGGCCGGCTCGGCAGGCAGTCTTGACGATGTGTAATCGTTCGATTACATTGATGCCGTGTTCAGCGTCAAAGCACTCCCTGGGTTCACCTCTTGGCTCGACCGTTTGGCAGACGCCTCGATTCGTGGCGTTGTGGTCGCTCGGATCAAGCGGCTTGACCGAGGTCTGCTCAGCGACGTAGAGCCGGTGGGTGACGGCGTGTCCGAGCTTCGCATCCATATCGGTGCCGGATGGCGCGTGTACTTCACGCAGCGCGGTAGTCAGCTTTTTGTCTTGCTGGCAGGCGGATCCAAGCGAACACAGAAGAGCGACATCAGGCGCGCGAAGGCGCTTGCCGCCTTGCTGGACTGAGACGGCCCCCCCCGATGAGCACGCGAATCAAGGTTGACGAGCTACCGGCATTTGATGCCGCCACATACTTGGACAGCGATGAGGCCATCGCGGCTTATCTGACTGACATCCTGCAGGCCAACGACGCCGGGCTGCTTTCTGCCGCGCTGGGCGACATCGCCCGTGCTCGTGGCATGACCGATATTGCCAAAGCGGCCGGCATCACGAGGGAGGCCCTGTACAAGGCCTTGCGGCCCGGCAGCGCGCCACGCTTCGAGACGGTCAACCGCGTATGTATCGCCCTCGGCGTTCGCTTGGTGGTTCAACCGTTACATCCGGTTTGATCGATTGGCCGACGCGATGTGTTGTGATGCCAACCGCAATCCGCGTGGTGTCGAGTGCGCCTACAAGGCTGAGTCCGGGATTGGCTGATAGCTGGCACTGAGTGGCAACTTCCGGGCGCCGACTTGGCAAAGTCGGCCGGCAACTGGAGGTCGCGGCTTGCCGGTCGCTCAGTGGCGAGTCTGCTTTGTCTGGAAGTCGGATGGCGCGCACCGGGTCGAGATCGTGGACTATCACTACTGTCGGGCTTTGGGGCGGGCCCGTCCCAAAGCCCGACAGCCTCCTAGCTAGGAGTGCGGAACATGGCCAAGTTGCTTGAGGAGATTCATCCGGGTGAGATCCTGCTGGAGGATTTCATGAAGCCCATGGGCATCAGCGCTCGCCAGCTCGCCTCGGACATTGATGTCTCGCCGAGCAGAATCAGCGAGCTGGTGAATGGCCAGCGCCCCTTCACCGCGGACACCGCGCTTCGGCTCGGATTGTTCTTCGGCATGGAGCCCCGGTTCTGGCTGAACCTGCAGTCCGAGTACGACATTCGGGTTGCGGAACGGGAGCTCCGGGCCAGGCAATCGCCGAGGATCCGCGTCTTCCAGCCGGCCGCGGCGTGATGGTCGGCTTTCGTGGCTTTGCACGGCCGGTTTGAGGAGGCACCCAGATTCACTGTGGGTGGGGTTCGGGTTCTTCTGCATCTCGCATTGGGTCAGGCCGAAGTGGTGGACGTACATCAGGTGATGGTCTGACCCACCAGCGCGGCATCGACCTCGAACAGCGGGCCGTTCAAGCTGATGGTGCAGTCACGCTGACCGCGACGCTTGGCCTCGTTGAGGAACAGCGCGTCCAGATCGGGCGCCGGGCCGCTCGCTCGCGCAGCGTGCGCGCCCGCCGATGCGCTTGCGGCCCAGCAATCCAGCGGCGTGAGGCGGTCCAGGCCGCGGTGCGGGCTGTGGTGGTACTCGCCCTCGACCCAGGCCCACAACCTGCGGTTCAGGGCGTCCAGGCTGGCCGTGTCAGCCTCGCTCAGGGTGGGCAGCAGCAGGGAGCGAACAGTCATGAACCAGCGTTCCTGATTCTTGGGGCCCGGACAGGTGGCGCTGCGCCACCTGTCCAGGCCTTTACTTTTTCGCGCTCAGCTCAGCGTTGCCAGCGGCAAAGCCAGGCACAGCCGCGTGCCACCCTGCGGCGCCGGCAGCGGCCGCAGGCTGCCGCCGTGCAGTTGGGCCACGCGCTGGGCGATGGCCAGCCCCAGGCCGCCAATGCCACCGCCGGCGCGGCGTATCGGCGGGTCGCGCAGTGACTGGTCTTGCGACAGGCGCTGCAACAGCTCGTCCGACAGCCCCGGCCCGCCGTCCTCGACCCAGACTTGGGCCTGCGCGCCGTCGCGCTGCAGGCTGACGCGCACCGGCACGGCGCCGGGGGCGTGGCGCAGCGCGTTGTCGATCAGGTTGCTCAGCGCGCGCTCCACCAGTTGCAGGTCGCCGTCGAGTTCCAGCCGGCCGGGCGGCGCGCCGACCAGCACCACCGGCGCAGGCCCGGCGTGCAGGCCGAACTTCTGCACCGCATCGGTGACCAGCTCGTCCAGGCTGAAGCGCTCGCGGTGCAGCACCTGGTCGGTGGATTGCAGCGTGGCCAGCTCGAACAGCTGCTGCGACAGCCGCCGCACCTTGTCGCTCTGGGCCAGCGCGGCGTTGAGCATGCGCTGGCGCTGCGGCGCGGGCGGCGCCGCAGCCGTGCCTTCGCCGGCCAGCGCCTCGAGGTGGCCGTGCAGCGCGGTCAACGGTGTGCGCAAGTCGTGTGCCACGCTGGCCATCATCTCGCGGTGGGCGCTGTCCTGCTGGCGGGCGCGCTCGGCCTGCTGCTCGATGCGCCGGGTCATGCCCGCGTAGGCGTCGGCGATGGCCTGCACCTCGTCGCCCGGGTGGCGCGCGGGCGGCGCGGCCGGCGGCCCGCCGGGCAGCGGGCGCAGGCTGTAGTCGCGCATGCGGCCGGCCAGGCGGTGCAGCGGCAGCGTCAGCCGGCGCAGCAGCAGCGCGCCCAGCGCCAGCGTCAGCAGCAGCGCCAGGCCGGCAGCCAGCACCGCGCCCTGCCACTCGCGGCGCAGGCTCACTTCGCCGGCCACCTGCTCGCGGGCGCTGCCGTCGAGCACGATGTAGAGGTAGCCCGGCGGCCGCACGTCGCCCGGCGCGGGCGGAAACATCGCCGCGCTGAAGATGCGCAGCGTGTCACCGCCCATCGGGTCGGTGCCCAGCAGCGGCAATCGGTCGCCGGCCAGGAAGCGGCGCACCGGCAGCAGGTCGATGCGCGGTTGGCGCACCATCGCCGCGTCACCGATGTATGCCTGCACCAGGCCCTGGGCGTCGAGCAGGTAGACCTGAATACCAGGGTTCACCACCATCAACATCTGCAGCAGCGCTTCACGCGCTGACTTCGAGGCCTGGTCGGGGTCGGCGGCGGTGATCTCGGGCCAGTGGCCGACGATGTGCCGAGCCAGGCCCTGCGACAGGCGCTGCAGCGTCTCCTGCTCGTGCTGGGCCGCCAGCTGCCGGCCCAGCACCGCGATGACGGCGGCAAACGCGAGCAGCAGCACCGCCAGCGTCAGCGTCAATCGGGTGGTGAAGGTGGCGCGGCGCGGGCTCATCGCGCGGTAACGGGATGGGCCTCGGCCGGAGGATCGAAGCGGTAGCCCACGCCCCAGACGGTGACGATGCAGCGCGGCTCGCGCGGGTCGTGCTCGATCTTGCTGCGCAGCCGGTTGATGTGCGAGTTGACGGTGTGCTCGTAGCCGTCGAAGCCGGCGCCCCAGACGCGTTGCAGCAATTCGCCGCGGCCAAAGGCCTGGCCGGGATGGCGGACCAGGAAGTGCAGCAGGTCGAACTCTCGCAGCGTCAGCGCCACTGCGGTGTCGGGTCGGCCTGGGCCGTCGGCGCGTTGCAGCGTGCGGCGCACGGTGTCAAGCCGCCAGGGCCCGAAACGCAGCTGCGCGCTGGCTGGCGGCGTGGCGCGCAGCGAGTCCATGCGCCGCAGCAGCGCGCGCACGCGGGCCACCAACTCGAGCATCGAAAACGGCTTGGCCAGGTAGTCGTCGGCGCCCAGTTCCAGCCCCAGCACGCGATGCGCCTCGGCCGAGCGCGCGCTGAGCATGATCACCGGCACGTCGGCGTGGCGCGCGCGCAGGTGGCGGCAGACGTCCCAGCCGTCAGCGCCGGGCAGCATCAGGTCGAGCAGCACCAGATCCCAGCGCTGGCGGTCGATGGCGGCCATCGCCAGCGCGCCGTCGGCCTCGCGGTGCAGGCGGTAGCCGGCCTGCTCCAGGTGCAGGCGCAGCACATCGGCGATGGCGTCGTCGTCCTCGACGAGCAGCAGGTGTTGGTTCATTCGGGGCGGGCCGCTGCGCGGTGCATGCGCGGTAGGTGCGCGGGGTTGCGCGGGGGTGCGCGGGGGTGCGCAAACACCGGCCGCGCCCCGATTGGAACACCGCGGCCCGCGCCGAGCCTCACGCGGCCGTGAGGTCTCGCGCCAGCCGCTCGCTGCCACGGCGACGGCGCGCCAGCCCGCCCAGCGCCAGCAGGCCGGCGGCCATCAGCGCATAGGTCTCGGGCTCGGGCACCGGCGCGGCGTTGAAGCTGATGCGGTAGACGTCGCTGTTGGCCGTGAGCTGGCTGTTGAAGGTGTAGCCGGCGCCTGTGGTCAGGCCGTTGAAGGCCGCCAGCTCCGCGAAGTTGAAGGCCACCACCGAGTTCTGCGGCATGCGCAGGTCGTTGTTGCCCACGAAAGCTGCGGCCGCGGGGTCGAACACCTCCGAGCCGGCATCCCAGATCTCATGCGCCTTGACGGTGATCGAGCCGATCTGCAAGGTACTGCCGCCGTTGAAGAGCCTGTACTCGGTGGGCGAATCATTGCCGATGAAGAAGTCGTTGCTCGGGATCGCCATCGCGGCAAAGGTGAAGTACGGGTTCACTGCGGTGTCGACCATGAACATGGCGGTCTTGCTGGCGCCCGGGAACAGTGGCCCGCCGATGGTGCCGCGCACCGCGCCGGGGTCGGCCGCGCCAAAAGCGGCCTGCCAGGCGCCACCGGCGCCGCCTTCAGCCACCGAGACGATGGCCGCGCCGGCCACGCCGCCCAGGTTGAAAGCGTCAAAGTTGCCATTGTTGAAGCCCAGGTGCAGCGGCGCGAAGCCAATGCTGTTGGCCGGCGCCAGGTTTTCGATCAGCACGATGACCTTGACTTGGTCGGCCTGGGCAGCGGCTGCGCCAGCCAGCAGCAGGGCGGCGGCGGTCAGGCGGGCGAGGTAGGTGGGGGTGAACGGCATGGCTGGGCTCCTGGCAGGGGGTTGTGACGGGCCCGACCATTCGAGCCCGCACCACCGATGCTAGAAATTGCGCCTCACCAAGTCCTCACCGCGGCATCACGGCGCCGTGAACATTGGGCCCGCTCAGCGGCCGGGCTCCGATCAGCGCCGCGCCGCCATCAGATGCCGCGCCTGCACATAGCCAAACGCAAAATCCACCGATTCGTCGATGTTGCGCCGTGTTGCCTGGCGCTCGCGCTCGGTGCTGAAGAAGGCCAGGTCGGTGCTGTGGCAGATGTACTG
>JBBQZM010000025.1:0-27230 GCA_038207685.1 Burkholderiales bacterium | reverse complement strand
GTCACGCTCGAGCAGGACCTGGCGCGGCGCGACCTGACGATCAACGCCATCGCCGAAGACCCGCACAGCGGAGCGCTGATCGACCCCTTCGGCGGCCAGCGGGATATTGCGCAGCGGGTGCTGCGCCATGTCGGCGAAGCCTTTGTCGAAGACCCGGTGCGGCTGCTGCGGCTGGCCCGGCTGGCGGCGCGCTTCGACGATTTCAGCGTCGCGCCCGAGACCCAGGCGCTGCTCGAGCGCATGGTGGCCGACGGCGAGGTTGACCACCTGGTGCCCGAGCGGGTCTGGCAGGAGCTGTCGCGCGGGCTGATGGAAGACCGGCCCGAACGCATGTTCGAGCTGCTGCGCGGCTGCGGCGCGCTGGCGCGCCTGCTGCCCGAGGTCGACCGGCTGTGGGGTGTGCCGCAACCTGCCGAGCACCACCCCGAGATCGACACCGGCGTGCACCTGATGATGGTGCTGGCCGCCGCCGCGCGGCTGCAGGCCCCCTTGACGGTGCGCTACGCCTGTTTGTGCCACGATTTGGGCAAGGGCAGCACGCCGCCCGAGGACTGGCCGCGCCACATCGGCCACGAGGCCCGCAGCGTCAAGCTGGCACGCAAGGTGAGCGAACGCTGGAAGCTGCCCGCCGATTGCCGCGACCTGGCCGAGATCGTCGCCCGCGAGCACGGCAACATCCACCGCAGCGCCGACTTCAACGCCAGCGCAATATTGCGGCTGTTCGAACGCTGCGACGCGCTGCGGCGGCCGCAGCGTTTCCTGCAGGCGCTGCTGGCCTGCGAATGTGATGCGCGCGGCCGCCTGGGGCTGGCCGACGCGCCCTACCCGCAGCGCGCCAGGCTGGCGGCCGCGCTGGACGCCGCGCTGGCGGCGCCGGCGCAGGCGGTGGCCGAGCAGGCGCAGGCCCAAGGCCTGGCCGGCCCGGCGATCGGCGAGCGCATCCGCGCAGCGCGACAGGCCGCCATCGAGGCCAGCGGGCTGACGCGATGATTGCCGCCCGGATCGAACTGCTGCAGCAGATGCCGATCTTCGGCGGCGTGTGCGAAGCCTCGCTGCAACTGCTGTTGTCGCCCCTGCGCATGCGGTCGGTGCCCGCCGGCGACTACTTCTTCCGCGAGGGCGACCCGGCGCAGTGCATGTATGTGCTGGAGGCGGGCCGGGTGGCCGTGCTCAAGCAGTGGCAGGGCCGCGAGTTGACGCTGCGCGAACTGGGGCCGGGCGACTGCTTCGGCGAGATGGCGCTGATCGATCTGTTTCCGCGCAGCGCAGCGGTGCGCGCCATCGGTGACTGCCAGGCCATCGAACTGTCACCCGCCGACCTGCTGCGGCTGTTTGAAGACGACGTCGAACAGTTTGCGCTGGTCCAGATGAACCTGGGCCGCGAGATGAGCCGGCGGCTGCGCATCACCGATCAGATGCTGTTCGAAGCCAGCGTCGGCAACCACGACCTGGACACCGACTCGAGCTTTCACCAACTTTAAGCAAGTGTCAGTCGCCGGTGCCGGTGTCGAGATCACTGCCCAACGGCCGACGCGGGCGCGTCCTCTGGTGGTTGCGCAGCGCCATGCCCACCGACTCGCGGCCGCGCGTCCAGAACTTCTGCAACAACATGCAGGCCACCGAAGGCGGCTGCGTGGCGTGCGCCAGGCGGCTGGCCAGCAGCGCGTCCTGCTCTACGGGCGAGGCCTGACCAAAGCCAGCGGCCAGGTGGAAGGCCATCGACCATTCGGGAAATACCCGCTGCGCGATCGGCTCGCGCACCAGATCAACCATGCCGTAGTGCAGCGGATGGGCCTTGATCGCGCTGTAGATCCTGGACAAGCCGGCGGCCGGGCCTTCCAGGTACTGCATGAAGGCACCGTCGGCATACAGCAGCACGCCGGTGATGCCCTGCTCGGCATTGCGGAGCCGGGCCACCTCCAGCAGCGGCATCAGCTCGGTCAGCTGCAATTGCCGCACCGCGGTCGACACATAGACGATGCTGTAAAGCCCCGGCGCGGCCTGTGTGACCGGCGGACTGGCGGACGGGGGCAGGTGGTGCTGATCCATGACGCTAGCCTGTGCTGTGGTGAGTGCGGGCTGCGGGCTGCGGGCCGCTGGCGGCCGAGCTGCCCAGCTGCCTAGCGGCCATACGACGCGGATTATCTCAAGCCCGCTGGACTCGTCGCCCTGCAAACTCTCACAGGATGGCGCTGACGATCAAGGCCAGTACGCTCAGCAGCAGGCTGGAGGCCAGCGGCACGTAAAACTCCCGGCCCAGGAAGCGCAGCGTGAAGTCGCCCGGCAGCCGGCCCAGGCCCAGCCTGAACAGCAGGCGCTGCAGGCCGCTGGACAAGATCAAGGCCAGAAAAAAGACGATCAACCAGCGCATGTCGGCAAGGCTCCGGAGTTCACAGGCGGTGCATGCGGTCACCCCGCACGAAGCCCAGCGGTTCGAAGCCGGTTGGCAGGCCGCGCCCCAGCGCGATGACCTTGAACAACTCGCCCATCTCATGCTCGTTGAGCAGTTGCTGCGCCGCCGCGCGCTCGGCCAGCGGCGCGTGCGCCAGCAAGTCCATCAGCCCGCAGTTGATCAGGCAATGCGCCTGTGAGGTGTAGCCCAGCACGTCCAGCCCGGCGTCCTGCGCGGTCAGCGCGATGGCGGTGAAATTGACATGGGCGGTGATGTCCTTGGCGCCGACGTCGGCCAGTGCATCACCATCGACGCGGTGCGCCTGGTGGCACATCAGCGTGCCGCCGTGGCGTTGCGGCAGGTAGTACTCGGCCTCGGGAAAGCCGTAGTCGATGAATAGCAGCAGGCCGCGCCCCAGCATGGCGGCCAGTGTGCGGATGAAGGCCTCGGCCTGCGGATGGATCTCGGTGGTGGTGCCGGGCACAAAGGCGGCGGCCAGTGGCGGCCTCAGCGGCGTCGGTCGGTCGGCCCAGCCCAGCCCGGCCGCAGTGCACACCACGCCGCGCTCGAACCAGGCCGCGCCGTCGAAGTGCAGCAACTGCACCGGCATCGCGTCCAGCACCTCGTTGCCGATGACCACGCCGTCAAATTTCTCGGGCAGCGCGTCCAGCCAGCGCACCCGGCCGCCAAAACGTGCCAGCCGCGCCTGCTGGCGCTGACGCAGCACGCCCGACAGATCGACGATCTGGTAGCGCGTCACCGTGTCGCCCAGCGCGTCGAGCAAGGCCTCGGACAGTGCGCCCGAGCCGGCGCCGAACTCCATCAACTGGCCGCTGCCGCTGGCCGCCAGCCCTTGCGCCACCTGGGCCGCCAGCGCGCGGCCAAACAGCGGGCTGAGTTCGGGCGCGGTGACAAAGTCGCTGCCCGAGGCCGGCATGGCGCCGAACTTGCGGCCCGGGCTGGCGTAATAGCCCAGGCCGGGCTGGTAGAGCGCCAATGCCATGAAGCGGTCGAACGGCAGCCAGCCGCCGGCCTCGGTGATGACCTGCCGCAGCACAGGCAACAGGCTGCTGGCTACACTGTCGGGTTCGCCCGCCAAGCTGCTGGAAACATCGGTGTTGCGGGCCATACCGACATTGTAGAAAGCATGGTCAACCCCTCCCTCCCCACCCCGACGACGCGGCAGCGGCCGGTGGTCCTGGTCACCGGCGCCGCGCGGCGCATCGGCCGGGCGATAACGCTGCACCTGGCCACGACGGGCTGGGACTTGGCGCTGCACTGCCACCGCTCACGCGCCGAGGCCGAGGCCACCGCTGCCGAGTGCGCCGCCAGCGGCGCGCGGACCGAGGTCTTCGTCGCCGACCTGAGCCAGGCCGCCGACTGCGAGGCGCTGGTGCCGGCCGTGCTGCTGCGCCTGGGCCGGCTGGACGCGGTGGTGAACAACGCCTCGCTGTTCGAGTACGACGATCCGGCGAGCTTCACCGTCGGCCAGATGGACCGCCATTGGCGCGCCAACACCGCGCCGGCGGTGCTGCTGGCGCGCGCGCTGCATGCGCACCTGATCGACCGCGGCGCCGGCGCCGGGGCCGGCTGTGTGGTCAACCTGCTCGACCAGAAGCTGTCCAACCCCAATCCCGACTATTTTTCGTACACCTTGAGCAAGGCCGCGCTGGCCGAGGCCACGGTGATGCTGGCGCAGGCGCTGGCGCCGCAGTTGCGGGTCTGCGGCGTGTCGCCCGGCGTCACGCTGCTGTCGGGCACCATGGACGCGGCCGAATTCCAGGCCGCGCACCAGCTGACGCCGCTGCAGCGCTCGTCCACGCCCGAGGACATCGCCGAAGCCGTGCGCTTCCTGCTCGAATCCAAGGCCATCACCGGCCACACCCTGCTGGTCGATGGCGGCCAGCACCTGCTGGGCCAGCCGCGCGACGTGCTGTTTCTGGCCCAGCAGCAATTGGCCGACAAGCCCAAAAAGACCTGACATGCAAAGCCTGCTCACCAACCCCAGCCTGATGGATTGCCGCCGGCTGTTCCTGCGCGATTACGAGGTGTGGATCAACATCGGCGTGCACGACTTCGAGAAGCGGGGCGAGCAGCGGGTGAAGATCAACGTCGATCTCTACATCCCGCTCGCCCAGTCGACACCGACGCAGGACAAGCTCGACGAGGTGCTGGACTACGACTTCATCCGCCGCAGCATCACCGAACGTGTCAAACGCGGCCACATCCACCTGCAGGAAACCCTGGCCGACGACGTGCTCAAGCTGATGCTGGCCCATCCCGACGTGCGCGCCGCGCGCGTGTCCACCGAAAAGCCCGATGTCTACCCCGACTGCGATGCTGTGGGCTGCGAGGTCTTTGGCATGAAGGCGTTGGCATGAGCCCGCACGGCCGCCCGAAGGGCGAATTCCCCCTCGGGGGGACGGCGCATCGCGCCAAGGGGGCGACATGAGCCCGCACGGCCGCCCGAAGGGCGAATTCCCCCTCGGGGGGACGGCGTTTCACGCCAAGGGGATCACATGAGCGCCATCGTCGATCCGCTGGGCCGCGCCGAGGCCCAACAAGCCGCGGCGCGGGCGCGAACGCCGGCGCACAAGCTGGCCTTCGAGACCAACAAGCTCAGCAAGCGACTGCACCGCCAGGTGGGCCAGGCCATCGTCGACTTCAACATGATCGAGGACGGCGACAAGGTGATGGTCTGCCTGTCGGGTGGCAAGGACAGCTACGGCCTGCTCGATGTGCTGCTGGGCTTGCAGAAACGCGCGCCCATTCACTTCAGCATCGTGGTGGTCAACCTCGACCAGAAGCAGCCCGGCTTCCCGGCGCACATCCTGCCCGAGTACCTTGAACGGCTGGGGGTGGACTTCCACATCGAGAACCAGGACACCTACAGCATCGTCAAGAAGCTGGTGCCCGAGGGCAAGACCCTATGCAGCCTGTGCTCGCGGCTGCGCCGCGGCATCCTGTACCGGGTGGCAGATGAACTGGGCGCCACCAAGATCGCACTGGGCCACCACCGCGACGACATCGTGGTGACGATGCTGATGAACATGTTCTTCGGCAGCCGCCTCAAGGGCATGCCGGCCAAGCTGGTCAGCGACGACGGCCGCCACACGGTGATCCGGCCGCTGGCCTATGTGGCCGAGTCAGACCTGGCCACCTGGGCCATACACAAGCAGTTCCCCATCATCCCCTGCACGCTGTGCGGCAGCCAGGACAACCTGCAACGTGTGGTAGTCAAGAAGATGATCCACGACTGGGAACGCCAGTACCCCGGGCGCATCGACAACATGGCCACCGCGATGGGCAACATCTCGCTGTCGCACCTGATGGACCGCAAGCTGTTCCCGTTCACCACCCTCAAGCCCACCGGCACCGCTGACGCCGGCGGCGACAAGGCCTTCGACGACGACGAGGACGGTTGCGCACCGCCCGCCGCCGCGGCGCCGCAGATCATCCAGTGGCAGCGCGCCGTGCCGGCCGAAGATTGAACCTGTGGCCGGTTTCGGGTGTCCAAAGTACATCGCCAGGAGTTGACCATGCCCTTCATCACACATTTGACCCGCCGCGCCGCCGCGCTGGGCGCCTTGTTGCTGGCCACCGGCTGCACCAGCCTCAACCAGCTGAGCGCCGATGTGTCGACCTACGGCCAATGGCCGGCCGGCCGCAGCGGCGCCAGTTATGCCTTTGATCACCTGCCTTCGCAGCAGGCGCAGCCCGAGTTGGCCCAGGCGCTGGAGCGCGCCGCCGCGCCCGCGCTGGCCCAGGCGGGCTTCCGCCCGGTGGCCGTCGGCGGCACACCCGATCTGCTGGTGCAGTTGGGTGCCCGCGTCAGCCGCACCGAGCGCTCGCCCTGGGATGACCCGATGTGGTGGCACGGCGGTTTTGGCGTCTGGCGCCAGGGGCCTTGGCGCGGTCTTGGGTGGGGCAGCACGCTGCGCATCGAGGCGCCGCGTTACGAACGCGAGGTGGCGCTGCTGATCCGCGAACGCAGCAACGGCCAGCCGCTGTTCGAGGCGCGGGCCAGCAGCGAGGGTTTCAGCAGCGGCTCGCCCGAACTGCTGGCGCCGCTGTTCGCGGCGGCGCTGGCCGACTTCCCGCGGCTGGGCGACAACCCGCGCCGGGTGGTGGTGCCGCTGGCAGCGCCCTGAAATAGCGCTGAAACCGTCCTGGCTCGCCAGACTCAATGTTTGGCGGCCTTGGCCGCCACGCGTTCGGGTTCGGGCGGTGCGTCGGCCGCTTGCGCTGCGCGGCTGTTGTCGGGCGCGATGACCGGTAGCACGGGCTCGAGCTTGTTCTCGATCATGTACTCGTTCATCTCGCGCCAGCCGGCGTAGATCGCGGCCTTGTCGGCCTTCTTGTTCAGGTTGTAGCAGTCCTCGATGGCCCGCGCCGCATGGCGGCAGGCGCCACCGATGGCCTTGGCGTCGGCCTCCTTGCGGGCATTGATGCTGGCGATCGACTCGATGCCCAGTTGCTCGCAACCGGACAGCGCCAGGCCCAGGGCCAGCAGCAGCGAGGTGGCAGACAAGCGGTTCATGCGGAGGGTATCGGCCGCCGCCGGCCGCAACTTGAGGGCCGCCAGGCAGAAACTCAGCTGCCGCGCGCCATCGCCATCAACGCCGCCACCCGTTCCTCGGTCGGCGGGTGGGTGGAGAACAGCCCGCGCAGGCCGCCGGCCGACAGCGGGTTCATGATCATCATCTGCGCCGTTTCGGGATGGCGCTCGGCGGCCTCCATCGGCAGGCCCTGGGCAAAGCGGTGAATTTTCTCCAGCGCCGAGGCCAGCGCCGCGGGGTCGCCCGAAATCTCGGCACCGCCACGGTCGGCCTCAAATTCACGCGCCCGGCTGATCGCCATCTGGATCAGGCTGGCCGCCAGCGGCGCCAGGATGGCCACCGCGATACCCGCAATCGGGTTGCTGCGCTGGCCATCGCCACCACGGCCGCCGAAAAACATCGCAAAGTTGGCCAGCATGCCGATGGCTCCGGCCATGGTGGCGCTGATCGTCGACAGCAGGATGTCGCGGTGCTTGACGTGGGCCAGCTCATGGGCCATCACGCCGCGCAGTTCACGCGCGCTCAGCACGCGGATGATGCCGGTGGTGGCGGCCACCGCCGCATGCTCGGGATTGCGACCGGTGGCAAAGGCGTTGGGCGCGTCCTCGTCGATCAGATAGACCTTGGGCATCGGTATGTTGGCGCGTTGCGCCAGCTCACGCACCATGGCGACAAACTGCGGCGCAGTGCTGTCATCCACTTCGCGCGCCTTGTACATCTTCAGCACGATCTTGTCGGAGAACCAGTAGCTGAAGAAGTTCATGCCCAGTGCTACCACCAGCGCCAGCATCATGCCGCTGCGGCCCCCCATCCACTGGCCGAGCAGCATGAACAGGGCGGTGATGGCGGCCATCAGAATGGCCGTCTTCATCATGTTGAACATGGTTCGCGTTCCTTGGTGCGTCACCCGATATCGGGCCTGCATCAGATGCGGGCTAAGGCCGCAAGTTCAACCTGCTTCGGTCAACAGGCGCCCGGCCAGGCCGGGCCGGGCCTGCAGGAACGCGGCGGCGTCGATGCGTCGGCCGCCGGGCCGCTGCAGTTGCAGCAGATCGAGGGCGCCTTCGCCACAGGCCACGCAGAGCCGACCGTCCTGCGCCACCAGCACCTCGCCCGGCCGGCCGGACAGTTCAGGCCGCAGCGCGGCGCGCCACAGCTTGATCGACTCGCCATCGAGTTGGAAGCTGGCACCCGGAAACGGGTCGAAAGCCCGCACCCGGCGCTCGATCAGCGCCGCCGGCTGGGCCCAGGCGATCGGCGCCTCGGCCTTGTCGACCTTGTGCGCATAGGTCACCCCTGCGGCGGGCTGCACCGTACGCCGCAGCGTTTCCGGCGCGGCAAGCCCCTGCACCACCAGCCGGCCGCCCAGCGCGGCCAGGCGGTCGTGCAGCGTGGCGGAGCTGTCTTCGGCGCCGATGGCTTGCTCGGCCACCAGCAGCATGTCGCCGGTGTCCAGCCCGGCATCCATTTGCATCAGCGTGATGCCGATGGTGGCGTCGCCAGCCTCGATGGCACGGTGGATCGGCGCAGCGCCGCGCCAGCGTGGCAGCACCGAAGCGTGGATGTTCAGGCAGCCGCGTGGTGGCAAATCCAACACCCATTGCGGCAGGATCAGGCCGTAAGCGGCCACCACCATGACCTCGGCCTGTGCCGCCTGCAGCGTCGCCTGCGCCGCAAGGGCGTCATCGGGATACTTGCCGTCCCGCCGCAGGCTGCGCGGCTGGGCCACGGTGATGCCGTGTTGCAGCGCCAGCGCCTTGACCGGCGACGGCAGCAGCTTGAGGCCGCGGCCGGCCGGCCGGTCGGGTTGGGTCAGCACCAGCGCCACCTGATGGCCGGCGGCGATCAGCGCAGCCAGCGCAGTGGCGGCAAACGCCGGTGTGCCGGCAAAGATCAGGCGCATCGCCGCGGCCGGCTGAGGCGGTCTGGCCCAGTCGCGCTCACTTGCCCTGCTCCTCGCGGGTCTTCTTGAGCATCTTGGTCTTGATGCGCTCGCGCTTGAGCGGGCTCAAATACTCGACAAACACCTTGCCGAGCAGATGGTCCATCTCATGCTGCACGCAGACCGAGGCCAGGCCGTCAGCGTCGAACTCGAAGGACTGGCCATCACGGTCGAGCGCGCGCACCCGTACCTGGGCATGGCGTTCGACCTGGTCGTAGATCAAGGGCACAGACAGGCAGCCCTCGTCGCCGCGGATCATCTCGTCGCTGCGCCAAATGAGCTCGGGATTGATCAGCACCTGGGGCTGGTCGCGCTCGCCCGAGGTGTCCATCACCAGCAGGCGCAGATGCACGTCCACCTGGGTGGCGGCCAGACCGACACCATCGGCGTCGTACATCGTCTCCAGCATGTCGGCGATCAGGCGGCGCAGCTTGTCGTCAACCTGCTGTACCGGCGCGGCCACGGTGTGCAAGCGGGGATCGGGATAACGAAGAATGTTCAGTTGGGCCATGGGCTGAGGGCCTGGGACAAGATCGGCAATGATCGGCAGTTGGGGTTGCAGTTGTGGATGTCAAGCAACGCCGGTACTGGCCGCTGACCGATGAAGCGCCGGCCAGAGCAGTGCATTTCGTTGCGATATCAAGGGTTTACCGGCAAAATCTACGAGGTAGCATGAACTTGCCACGGCCCCTTGGCCGGCCATGCTGCGGGTGCTTCAAGCCGGCCGTCGCGCCCGATTGTCGCATCGGCCCTTCCGGAGATCGCCCCCATGAGTTCACGCTTTCGTCGTCTTGCCCACCCGGCCGTAACGGCCCCTCTGGTGCGTGGCGGCCGGCAAGCCATGGCGCTGGGCCTGCTGCTGGCATGGATGCCGATGGCCCAGGCGCAAGCCGACCTGCCCATCACCGCGGCGCAGCGCGCCACCGCGCAGCAAGTCGCCAGCACCGGCGTGCCGCTGAGCGCTTTGGCCGACAAGGCACCGGCCTCGCACACGGTGCAGCGAGGCGACACGCTGTGGGCCATTGCCACGCTGTTCCTCAAGAGCCCCTGGCGCTGGCCCGAGCTGTGGGGCATGAACCTGCAGGAGATCCGCAATCCGCACCTGATCTACCCCGGCCAGGTGCTGGTGCTGGTAAAGGATGGCGACCGCGCCCGGCTGATGGTCGACAAGGGCCAGGCCGGTCAGGGTGCAATGCCCACCAACACGGTGAAGCTGTCGCCACGGGTGCGCAGCGAATTGCTGGAAAGCGGCGCCATCGCCTCGATTCCGCTGCAGTTGATCGCCCCTTTCCTCAATGAAGCGGTGGTGCTCAGCGACAACGAACTGGCCACCGCACCGCGCATCGTCGCCACCCAGGAAGGCCGGGTCATGATCTCGCGCGGCGAAACCGCCTATGTGCGCGGTGATCTGGCAGGGGCGCGCAGCTTCTCGCTGTTCCGCCAGGCCAAGCCCCTGCGCGACCCCACCACACAGGAAGTGCTGGGCTACGAGGCCGGCTACATCGGCACGGCCGATTACGTGCGCGCCGCCGGTACCTCGGGCGCCGATGGCGTGCCGGTGCCCGCCACCTTCGTGATGACCAGCGCGCGCCAGGAAGCCGGCGTCGGCGATCGCCTGACACCCGTGCCGGCACGTGACTTCTCGGCCTATGTGCCGCATCCCCCCGACGGGCCGATGAGCGGCCAGGTGATCTCGGTCTACGGCGAGGCGCTGACCGCAGGCCAGAACCAGATCGTGACCATCAACCGCGGCCAGCGCGACGGCATGGAGCGCGGCCATGTGCTGGCACTCTGGCGCGCAGGCTCGCCGGCCACCGACCGCACCGGCGACAAGCCGGTGCCGATCCAGTTGCCCGATGAGCGCACCGGCCTGCTGTTCGTGTTCCGCGTCTTCGAGCGTGTGTCCTACGCGCTGATCGTTTCGGCCTTCGACCCAATCCGGCCGGGTGACCGTTTCAGCAGCCCATAACTTGGCCCCCCCGAGGCGCCTTCGGCTGTCCACGCCCTCGCGGAGTTCGGGCGATTCGCAAGGCGGTCGGGCCTGTGCAGGCAAGGCCCTTGCGTCCACGCTCACTCCCCAAGGGGCGGCCGCCTGCGGCCCGGCAGAGCCGGTTCCGCGTCGGCTGCTTGCTGGCCTTGGCTGTGACTCAACCGCCTGCTGGCCCTGGCCGTGACTGAGCCGCTGGCTGACGACGAACTCGACGCCTGGCTGCATCTGCTGCACAGCCCGGGTGTCGGCCGCGAGTCGGCGCGGCGATTGCTGGCGCGTTTTGGCAGTCCGCAGGCGGCGATAGCGGCGCCTATCGCCGAACTGGGCTTTTGCGTCGATGCGCCCACTGCATTGACGCTGGGCACGCCGCCCGATGGTCATGCGCAGCGGCTGTCGACCACGCTGGCCTGGCGCGCCGCCGCGTCCGGCCGACGGGTGATGGTGCTGGGCGATGACGACTACCCGACGGCCCTGCTGCACAGCGCCGATCCGCCGCTGCTGCTCTACCTGCAAGGCGATGCCCGCCTGCTGTCCACGCCCTGCCTGGCCATTGTCGGCAGCCGCCAGCCCAGCGCACAGGGACGCGACAACGCGCACCGTTTCTCGCGCAGCCTGGCCGCTCAGGGCTGGACCATCGTCTCGGGCCTGGCCGCCGGCATCGACGGCGCGGCCCATGAAGGCGCGCTGGCCGCTGGCGGCCGTACCATCGCAGTGGTTGGCACCGGCGTCGACCGCATCTACCCGGCCCGCCACCGCGATCTGACGCATCGCATCGCCGAACGCGGCTTGATCGTCAGCGAGATGCCATTGGGCGCACCGCCGCTGTCTGCGCACTTTCCGCAGCGCAACCGCATCATTGCTGGCTTGGCCCGCGGCACGCTGGTGGTCGAGGCAGCGCTGCGTTCGGGCTCGCTGATCACCGCCCGGCTGGCGGCCGAGGCCGGCCGCGAGGTGATGGCCATTCCGGGCTCGATCCTGTCGCCGCAGGCTGCAGGCTGCCACGCCCTGATTCGCCAGGGCGCAGCGCTGGTCGAGTCAGCCGAACAGGTGGCCGAAGAACTGGGGCCGCTGGCGCCTGGCGCGACTTTGGCCACGTCTACAGCCGCCCCGCCGCCGGCGCCCGACGATCCGGTGCTGCGTGCGCTGGGCCATGACCCGCTGTCGCTGGATGCGCTGATCGACCGCTGCGGCTGGTCGGCGCCGGCGCTGTCGGCCCATCTGCTGGGCCTGGAACTCGAAGGTCTTGTGGCGCGGCTGCCAGGCGGCTTGTACCAGCGTCGACAGGCGGGTTGAAGCTGACGATGGAAGTCTGCGTCGGCTCACACTTCAGGCGGGCCGATGTTGTGCTGGATGTCGCCCCCACACGGTGCGTGCGGCGGATACCCTGGGGTATAGTGATCCGATGTTCGACGTTCTGGTTTATCTCTACGAGAACTATTGGCGCCCTGACGCCTGCCCGGATCACGACCAGTTGACCCGCAAACTGTGTGCAGTCGGCTTTGAAACGGACGAGATCCAGGAGGCGCTCAACTGGCTCGATGGTCTGGCTGAAAACGCCCAGGCCTATGCGGCCGATCAGGCGCCCGACAGCCTGCGCGTCTACGCCCCGGCCGAGGTTGATCGCCTGGGCGAGGATTCGATCGGTTTCGTCAGCTTCCTCGAGTCGGCGGGCGTGCTGCCACCGGCGATGCGTGAGATGGTGATCGACCGCGCCACCGCGGTGGGTGATTGCCCGCTGGCGCTGGAGGATCTGAAGGTCATTGTGCTGATGGTTTTCTGGAGCCTGGGCGAGGAGCCCGACGCGCTGATCCTCGACGAGTTGTTCGTCGCGCCAGAAGAGCGCCTGATCCACTGAGCGCGGCCGCGGCCGCGGCGTCTGCCGCTTGCCGCCTGCCAGCACCAACTCAACTCATCAAGCGCGACGGATCGGCGTCGAGTTTGGCCAGCGCATTGCGTGTGGCCTTGACAGTCAGCGCCTCTTCCTGCGCCGGCAGCAGCAGGCCTGCCTGCAGGAAGGCCGCCAGCCTTTGCAACTGGAACAGCACGCAACGACCGGCTGGCGTGACAAACAGCGTCAACTGGCGCCGCATGCCATGCCAGGCCAGTTGCACCGGCTCGTTTCGGCCGCGGTATTCGAGCGTGAACCAGCTGCCCACCTGCAGCTCACGCGCCCAGGCCAGCATCGGCGCTGTGGCCAGACTGCCGCCCTCGGACACCACCTCCAACTCGGAGCTCTCGTGGCCGGACAGGTCGAGCACCAGGGATTCGTCGATCTCGACATCCTCGGCGCCGGGCAGCAACTCCTCGATCGATTCGAGCCGCTCCATCAGGTCCTGCAGCCGTTCCATCGGGATCACCGCTGCCTTGGCGGTGAAAGCTGCTGCCAGCGCGTTGTTCAGTTCGTTGAGGCGTTCTTCCTGCCGCTCGGCCGACATGTTGGCCGAGGCCATGCCTTCGCGCAGGCGCTTGAGCAAGGGCGGCAAGCGGCGGATTACCTCGGCACGCTCCTCTCGGGTGACCTTGGCACTGGCCGACCAGATCAGATCGGCGGCGGCGCGCTTCATCGTCTTGGTCTCGGCGCTCTGGCCGCCAAAACGCACCGCCGCGGTGGCCAGCACATCGGCCCAGACCTGGAACAGAAACTGGCGAACGCCTTCCTGCACCGGCACCTCGTTGAGCATGCGGCGCAGTTCGATGGTGTACTGGATGGCCAGCGTCTCGCGCTGCTCGACCTGCTGGGCCAGCGACACGCCGCGCTTGCTGGCCTCGTTCTCGTTCTTGAAGAAGTGCTCGAGGAACTTCTCGAACTCGATCAGCACGGTCTGGAAGACCCGGCGGCCGGTGTCGGGATAGGCCTCGACCACCTGCACCACGCGCTTGATCTCCTTGTCCAGCGAATCGCCGATCTTCTGGCTGCCGCTGTCCAGGCCCATCACACAGGCGCCCATGCGGTCGATCAGGCGTCGCGCCGGGTGATCCAGCGTGGCAAAGAAGTCGGGTTCGCTCACCGCCACCCGCAGCACCGGCATCTGCAGCCGGGCAAACCAGACGCGCATGGCCGCCGGGATGCGATCTTCAGTGAGGATGCTCTGGAACATCATCGCCACGATCTCGATGGTGGCGCGCTCCTCGGGTGATTTGGCCGCCGCCTTGAGCGCCTGCTTGCCCTGCTGCAACTCCTCCAGCAGCATTGGCCCGGTGGCTGCAACCGCGCCTGCACCGCCGGCCTGGCCGGGCTGCTGGGTAAAGCGCTGGCGCAGGTTCTGCTGCGCGTGGTTGATCGCCACCGCCAGCGTCTCGGTCACCGGACGGGCGTGCACCGTATCGGCAAAACCTGGCAAATGGCGGCCTACCAGTCGGTTGAGCCGGCCCAGCACCGCTTCGGCGTGGGCATTGCCGCGGGCCAGCGGCGCGGCGCGGGTCATCAGCCGGGTTTCCTCGCCGACCTGGTCGGCCGCGTCCCGACGGCCGTGGCCGGGCGCGCCGGGCACGGCACGCGTCGTCGGCGGCCAGTCGCCTTGCGGGTGTCCGCCGGTGCCCTGCCCTTCACGGCCACGGCCATGACCCTGACCTTGGTGAGGGGCATAGACGGTGGGCGCGTCATGGCTCTCGACAGCCGCCGCCTGGGCCACCGTGCTGGCAGCGCCGTGGCCCGACTGGGCATCGACGGTACGGCGGATGTAGGGCCGCAGATCGACGTCCTGCATCACGCGCTGCTCGATCAGCCAGTGGTTGGCCTCGTGGTAGGCCTCGACGACCAAGGCTGAAAATTCCTGATGCAGGATGGGCTGGGCTTCACGCCAGTCGGCCGAGCTGAGCTTGGCGCTGCGCCAGGCATCCAGCACCACACGGGCCAGCACATGGGCGCGCAGGGTGTCGTGGGTTTCGAGTTCGCCGCGGCGCTCGAGCATGGCCATGCGTGAACGCAGGTCGCTGAACTCCCACCCGGCGCGGTCCATCATCGCCAGTGCCAGGCGCGAGGTCAGGATCTCGCGCTCGATCACCGCGTTGTCCACCAGCGACAACTTGTCATTGGGGCCCATCGGCGGCAAGTCCACCGGCATCGCCTTGGTACCGCCGTTCTGAATCACCTGCCGCAAATTGGCCGCCATCTCGGCGTGCCAGGCGCCCGCGCCCTTCATCAGGTTCTGCACCAGATCGCGTCGGACTTGCGCCACCGCGTACACGGCCGGCTTGTCCTGCAGTTCCCGCGCGGCGTTGCTGACCCGCGACACCAGACCCGGCAGACCCTTGAGCAGCTGATCCAGGTACAGCAGTCGCGCTTGACCAGCGATCTGGGCGGATTCTGCGGCGGACGCCATGGTGCTTGGTGGGTGTGAGGCGGCAGCCTAATCTACACCACGGCGCCGGCGTTGGGATCGTTGGGGTCGTTCTCCTTGCTGCCGAGCTTGACCAGGTCCTCGCGCTTGACGCCCAGCCACATCGCGATCGCCGCGGCGACAAACACCGACGAGTAGATGCCGAACAGGATGCCGATGGTCAGCGCCACCGCAAAGTAGTGCAGCGTCGGGCCGCCAAACAGCAGCATCGACAACACCATCATCTGAGTGGAGCCGTGGGTGATGATGGTGCGGCTGATGGTGCTGGTGATGGCATGGTCGATCACCTGCGGTGTGCTCAGCTTGCGGTACTTGCGGAAGGACTCGCGGATGCGGTCGAAGATGACCACCGATTCGTTGACCGAATAGCCCAGCACCGCCAGCACCGCCGCCAGCACCGCCAGCGAGAACTCCCACTGGAAGAAGGCGAAGAAGCCCAGGATGATCACCACGTCGTGCAGGTTGGCGACGATCGCCGCCACCGAGAACTTCCACTCGAAGCGGATGGCCAGGTAGACCATGATGCCGATGATCACGAAGGCCAGCGCCTTGGCGCCGTCGCTGGCCAGTTCATCACCCACCGCCGGGCCGACAAACTCGCTGCGCGACAGTTTCACCGGTTCAACACCGGCGGCGGTGGCGCAGACCGGGCGAGAACCCTGCTCGCCCTGCGGCGTGGTGAAGGCCTGGGTCGACACCGTGCCGGCCTCGGCCTTGCACAAGGTGTCGAAGACCAGGGCCGCCACCTCGCTCTGCTTGACGTCGCCGCGCACCGGCAGGCGCACCAGCACATCGCGCGAAGTGCCGAAATTCTGCACCTGCACCTCGCCGAAGCCCAGCGTATCGATGGCGGCGCGGGTCTTCTCGAGGTCGGCCGTCTGGGTGTACTCGACCTCGAGCACCGTGCCCCCGGTGAACTCTACCGACAGATGCAAGCCCCGTGTGAGCAGGAAGAACACCGCCAGTGCGAAGGTGACGAATGAAACGATGTTCAGCACCAGCGCATGGCGCATGAACGGGATGTCGCGGTGGATCCGGAAGAATTCCATGTCTTGTGCTCCCTGGCGCTGTCAGGCCTGACCGGCCGCTTCGTCGTCCGCGGCCAGGCGCGCCGGCGCTGCGCCGCCCGGCCGCCACACGGTGCCGATCGACACCGTCTTCAGCCGCTTCTTGCCGCCGTACCAGAGGTTGACCAGGCCACGCGAGAACATCACGGCCGAGAACATGCTGGTCAGGATGCCCAGGCAGTGCACCACGGCAAAGCCGCGCACAAAGCCTGAGCCGAAGGCCAGCAAGGCCAGGCCGGCAATCAGCGTGGTGATGTTGGAGTCAAGGATCGTGGCAAACGCCTTCTCGTAGCCGACGTTGATCGCCGTTTGTGGCGACGCGCCGCTGCGCAACTCCTCGCGCACCCGCTCGTTGATCAGCACGTTGGCATCGATCGCCATGCCCAGCGTCAGCGCGATGGCGGCGATGCCTGGCAGGGTGAGCGTGGCCTGCAGCATCGACAGCACGCTGATCAGCAACAACAGGTTGAAGGCCAGCGCCAAAGTCGAGAAGACGCCGAACAGCATGTAGTACAGGCACATGAACACCGCGATCGCGGCAAAGCCGTAGCCCACGCTGGCAAAGCCCTTGGCGATGTTGTCGGCGCCCAGGGTCGGGCCAATGGTGCGCTCCTCGATGATCTCCATCGGCGCGGCCAGGCTGCCCGCGCGCAGCAGCAGCGCGGTGTCGGCCGCCTCGGTGGTGGTCATGCGGCCACTGATCTGCACGCGGCCGCCGCCGATTTCGGAACGGATCACCGGCGCAGTGACGACTTCGCCTTTGCCCTTCTCGAACAGCAGGATGGCCATGCGCTTGTTGATGTTCTCGCGCGTGACGTCGCGGAAGATGCGCGCACCCTTGGCATCGAGCGTCAGGTGCACCGCCGGCTCGTTCTGGCCGTCGCCCGAGAAGCCGGGCTGGGCGTCGGTGAGGTTCTCGCCGGTGAGGATGACCTGGCGGAAGACGATGATCGGCGCACCGTCCTTCTCCAGATAGCGCTCGCTGCCAAAGGGCACCGGGCCGCCGCCCGACAGCGCGGCCAGCGCCTCGGTGCTGGTGTTGACCAGACGCACCTCCAGCGTGGCGGTGCGGCCGATGATGTCCTTGGCCTTGGCGGTGTCCTGCACGCCCGGCAACTGCACCACCACCCTGTCGGCGCCCTGCTGCTGGATCACCGGCTCGGCCACGCCGAGTTCGTTGACACGGTTGTGCAGCGTGGTGATGTTCTGCTTGATTGCCGCATCCTGCACCGCGCGCGCCGCGACCGCCTTGAGTTCGCCCGTCAGGCGCACTTCAGCGCCGTCAGCAGACTCGGTCCAGGTCAGGTCGGACAGTTGTTCGGTCAGCAGGGTGCGGCCCTGCGCCAGCGTCGCAGCGTCGCGGAAGCGCACCACCACCAGGTTGCCGTCGCGGTTGATGCCGGCGTGGCGGATGTTCTTGTCACGCAGCAAAGTGCGGATATCGCCCGAGAAGGACTCGGCCTTCTTGGTCAGCGCCGCCTTCATATCGACCTGCATCAGAAAGTGCACGCCGCCTCGCAGGTCCAGACCCAGGTACATCGGCAGGGCGTGCAGGCTGCTCAGCCAATGCGGTGAGCGGCTGAGCAGGTTCAGCGCGACGATGTAGGACGGGTTGGCGGCGTCGGGGTTCAGCGCCTTGGCGATCGCGTCCTTGGCCCTGATCTGGTCATCGGTGCTGCCAAATCGCGCCTTGATCGAGTTGCCTTCGAACAGCACGAAGTCGGCCTTCAGGCCGGCACTGGCGACGGCCTGCTCAATGCGCGGCACCAGGGCCGCGTCGAGCTTGAGCGTGGCCTTGCCGCTGGAAACCTGTACAGCAGGCGCCTCGCCGTAGAAATTGGGCAGGGTGTAGAGCAGGCCGACCAGCAGCGCGATGCCGAGGATCAGGTACTTCCACCAGGGGTAGCGGTTCATCGTGCGTTCCTCGGCGCGGCGGCCATCGAAGCCTGTGTCAGGTCTGGCCTGGCCGGTTCACCCGCCAACAGGCAGGCGGGGCATGTCATGGTCAGCGGCCGCTGGGCGGCCGCTGGGCGCAGGCGGACCGCCAGGGCCCGCGTCTGCGTCACTTGCCGAAAGTGCCCTTGGGCAGCACTTGCACCACGGCGCTGCGCTGGATCTGCAACTCGACGCCGTTGGCCACCTCGACCTGCAACTGAGTCTCGCCCATCTTGGCGACGCGACCGATCAGGCCGCCAGCCACCACCACCTCGTCACCCTTGGCCAGGGCGTCGATCATGGCCTTGTGCTCTTTCTGACGCTTCATCTGGGGACGGATCATGATGAAGTAGAGCACCACGAACATCAGCACCAGCGGCAACAGCTGGCCCAGCGAGCCGAACATCGATTCGGCGCCGCCGGCAGCGGCGGCGGGAGCGGCTTGGGCAAAGGCGTTGGAAATGAACACTTGTAAGTCCTCGTTCAAGAGCGCCCGCAGGGCTGCGGGCAAATCGGTCGGGCAAACCGCATATTGTAGTTGCCGGCCAGGGGCGCAAGCCGTAGGCGCCAGGGCCTCAGAACAGCGCCATGCTCAGCTTGCGGCGGTATTGGTCGACCACCGGGTCGGCCGGCGTCACCGTGGCATGGCCGGTCAGCTCGAGCGCGCCCTTGGCCTTCTCGGCGCCGACCGCCACCTTGGGTGCGGCCTTGGTCATCAGCTCCAGGATGGCGACATAGGTCTTGCGCGCGAGTTCGTCCTTCCAGGCCTTGTCGCGCATCACGATCTCCAGCAGCGCGTCCATCGCCTCGGTGAATTTGGCTTGTGCCAAGAGGCCTTGAGCCAGCTCGTAGCGCGCGTCGAAATCGCGGCGGTTGGCTTCGATCGCCGCCGCCAGCACCTGCGGTGAACGCACCGTCGGCGCTTTCTCGCAGGCGTCCAGCCACAGTCCGAGCGCCGCCACGCGGGCGTCGATCATCGCCTTGCTGGCCACCGGCTCCCAGGCTTGCCGGGCCTGTTCGATGCGGCCGGTCTCGATGAGCAGCTTGACGTATTCGTTGCGTGCGCTGTCGTTGGCCGGGTCGATGGCCACCGCCTGCTGCAGCTTGTCGAGCGCGGCGTCCAGATCGCCAACGGCCTCCAGCGCCTCGGCTTCGGCGGTGTCCTCCTCGGCCTCCAGCGCCTCTTCGGTCGGCACATGGCGGTCGAGGAACTCGCGGATCTGGGCCTCAGGAATGGCGCCGACGAAGCCATCCACCGGCTGGCCGCCCTTGAACAGCACGCAGAACGGGATCGACCGCACACCGAAGGCCTGGCTCAGCTGGGCGGCGATCTCGGGCTGGTCGTCACTGTTGAGTTTGGCCAGCTTGAAACGGCCACCGTAGGCTGCCTCCACCTTCTCGAGCAACGGGCCCAGCGTGCGGCAGGGGCCGCACCAGGGGGCCCAGATGTCGAGCAGCACGGGTTGCTGGGCTGAAGCCTGGATCAGATCGGCTTCGAAATTCTGAATGGTGATGTCGCTCATGGGTCGGCCCGCTTTGGAGTTTGGGATTGGCGAACAGCGTCAGATGGGGGCTGCCGCCTACAATTCAATGTTTTTGCACCTGCCGATTCCCGTCGGCTCGCCTGACGTGAACCCCACAGAAACGCACCCTACACACCCGACCGCGCCACGCGTGACGGACGATGGCGCCAGCGCTTCAGGCGGGCAGGTGGGCGTGCAGGTGGGCGTGATGGTAGGCGTGCAGGTGGGCGTGATGGTAGGCGTGTTGATGGGCTCGTCCAGCGACTGGGAGACGATGCGGCAGGCAGCCTTGATTCTCACCGAGTTTGGCGTAGTGCACGAATGCCGGGTGGTCTCGGCCCACCGCATGCCCGACGAGATGTTCGCTTATGCCGAGGCCGCGGCCGGCCGCGGCCTGCGGGCGATCATCGCCGGCGCCGGCGGCGCGGCGCACCTGCCGGGCATGCTGGCGGCCAAGACCACGGTGCCGGTGCTGGGCGTGCCGGTAGCCAGCAAGCATTTGTCGGGCGTCGACTCGCTGCACTCGATCGTGATGATGCCCAAGGGCATCCCGGTGGCCACCTTCGCCATCGGTGCGGCCGGTGCAGCCAATGCGGCGCTGTTCGCGGTGGCCATGCTGGCCACCGGCGACGCGGCGCTGCGCGAGCGCCTCGAGGCTTTCCGTGCCCGCCAGACCGAGACGGCGCGCGCGATGACCTCGGACCTGACATGAGCAGAAAACTGATCCTGCCTGGCGCGACGCTGGGCGTGATGGGCGGCGGCCAGCTCGGTCGCATGTTCGTGCAGGCCGCCCAATCGATGGGCTATTTCAGCGCCGTGCTCGATGCCGACCCGACTTCGCCCGCCGGGCTGGTGGCGCACCACCACATCGCCACCGACTACCTCGACGAACAAGGCCTGGCGCAACTGATGCAGCGCAGCGCCGCGATCACCACCGAGTTCGAGAACGTGCCCGCTGGCGCGCTGGTCACGCTGGGCGCGCACCGGCCGGTAGCGCCCACCGCCGATGCGGTGGCCATCTGCCAGGACCGCGCCGCCGAAAAGGCCGAGTTCCGCCGCTGCGGCGTGCCCTGCGCGCCGTTTGCGCTGATCGACAGCGCCGAGGGGCTGGCCGCCGCGCCCGACAGCCTGCTGCCCGGCATCCTGAAGACCGCGCGCCTGGGCTATGACGGCAAAGGCCAGGTGCGGGTGGCCGACCGCGTGGCACTGCCCGCTGCCTGGGATCAACTCGGCAAAGTGCCCTGTGTGCTGGAACAGCAACTGACCCTGGCGCTGGAGCTCAGCGTGGTGGTGGCGCGCAGCGCCGACGGCCAGGTGGTGCGCCTGCCGGTGCAGCAAAACCTGCACCACAACGGCATCCTCGCCGTCACCCAGGTGCCGGCGCCCGATGCCTCGCCCGCGCTGCAACGGCAGGCCGGCGAAGCCGCTGCCGCGCTGGCCGAGGCCATGGCCTATGTCGGCGTGCTCTGCGTCGAGTTCTTCGTGCTGGCCAATGGCAGCCTGGTGGCCAACGAGATGGCGCCGCGGCCGCACAACTCGGGCCATTGGTCGATCGACGGCGCCGATGTCAGCCAGTTTGAACTGCAGGTGCGCACCCTCACCGGCCTGCCACTGGTCACACCGCGCCAGCACTCGGCCGCGGTGATGCTCAACCTGCTGGGCGACCTGTGGTTTCCCGGCGGCGCTGCCGAGAAGACCCCGCCCTGGCAGGCGGTGCTGGCTCTGGACGGTGTGCACTTGCACCTCTACGGCAAGACCAGCCCGCGTCCCGGCCGCAAGATGGGCCACTTGACGGTGACCGCCGCCACGCCCGAAGCTGCCCGCGCCATCGCATTGCAGGCCGCGGCCCTGCTGGGCCTGCCGGCCTTCTGAGCGCGACATGCCCGTGTTGGCCGGCGACGACGCCGCTGCGCTGGCCGCCGCCGCGCAGCGCTTGGCCGACGGCGAACTGGTCGCTTTTCCCACCGAGACGGTTTACGGCCTGGGCGCGCGCGCCGATCAAGACGCCGCTGTGGCCGCCATCTTTGCCGCCAAGGGCCGCCCGGCCGACCACCCGCTGATCGTGCATGTGGCCGACATCGCACAGGCCGCGGTCTTCGCTGCCGAACTGCCGCCGCTGGCCCGCCGCCTGATGCAGGCCTTCTGGCCCGGGCCGGTGACGGTGATCGTGCCGCGCGCGGCCGGCATCGCCAGTGCGGCCGCCGGCGGCCAGGCCAGCATCGGCCTGCGCTGTCCCGCCCACCCGGTGGCGCAAGCGCTGCTGCAACGCGCCGCCGCATTGGGCATGCCCGGTGTGGCCGCACCCAGCGCCAACCGCTTCGGTCGTATCAGCCCCACCCGCGCCGCCCATGTGGTCAGCGAGTTCGGCGAGGCGCTGTGGGTGCTCGACGGTGGCGACTGCCCGCTGGGCATCGAGTCGACCATCATCGATTGCAGCCGCGGCGCCGCCGTGCTGTTGCGCCCCGGTGTGCTGACCCGCGCCGAACTCGAAGCCGTGACCGGCGAGCCGCTGCGCACGCCGGACGCCAGCGCGCCGCGCGCCTCCGGCACCCTGGCCTCGCACTACGCACCCAGAGCGCGGCTGCGACTGTGGCCAGCAGCGGCGCTGGCGGCGGCGCTTCACTCGGCAGCAACGTTGCCGGCAGGGCTGGCGGTATATTCGCTGCTGGCCGGCAGTGCGATGGACGGGCTGCGCCGACGCCGGATGCCCGACGATCCGGTGGCCGCGGCCCATGAACTGTTTGCCGTGATTCGCCTGTTGGACGACGAAGGCGCGACCGAGATCTGGGTCGAGCAACCGCCCGACGATGCCGCCTGGGAAGGGGTGCTGGACCGGCTACGCCGGGCGGCCACCGCCTGACAACGCCGTCCCGCCCTAAATGCTTGTTTGTTGCTTGATGGACTCTTGATGACTCTGCTTCGTGATCTGCGCCGCCTGGGCGCGCTTGTGCTGGCCCCAGTGGCCTTGTCGGCCGCCCTGCTGACCGCCTGCGGCGGTGGCACCTCCCAGGTGGAGCCCTTCAAGCCCTTGCGGCTGATCGCGCTGGGCGACGAGAACAGCGTGATCGTCAACAACGGCAGCAACGACGGCTTCCGCTACACCATCAACGACCGCCGCGGTACCGCGGCCGGCATGTGCGAGCGCCTGCCGATCTTCGCGCAGTCGCTTGCCGGGCTCTACGGCTTTGCCTTTGCCGAGTGCAATCCCAACGCCACTGTGCCGCTGGCCTTCGTCCATGCCGTGGCCGGTGCCCGCATCGATGACTTGACCGGCGGTCTGGCGGCACAGGTTGCCAGCGTGGCCAATCTGGGCAAGACCGACATGGTCTCGCTGATGGTCGGCAGCAACGATGTGATCGACCTGTACGAGCGTGTACGCGCCAACAGCCTGTCACGTGGCGACGCGCTGGCCGAGGCCAGTGCCCGCGGCCGCCGCGCCGCCGGCATGGTCAGCGGCATCCTGGCCACCGGCGCCAGGGCGATCGTGGTCACCTCGCCCGATCTGCAATCCAGCCCCTATGCCCAGGCGCAGGAACTGGTCTATCCCGGTGCCGCCTCCCTGCTGTCGGAACTGGGCTATGCCCTCAACGGCAGCTTGCGCACCAATATAGAGCCCAACGACGGCCGCCACTGGGGCCTGGTGCTGGCCGACGACATCGTGGCTGCGATAGCCAAACTCCCTACCGCGTTCCTGTCCGCGCCGGCAGTGGCCAGTACGGCGGCCTGCACCACGGCATCGGCCAAGGATTGCGTGATCACCGACGACAGCACCACCACGACCCTGGTCAGCGGTGCCAGCACCAACTCCCACTTGTGGGCCGATGATCGCCACCTCGGTCCTGATGCGCACAGCCGCATCGCTCAGCAGGTTTTGGCGCGCGCGGTCAACAACCCGTTCTGAGCCTTGGCGGGCCGGCAGCGGCCCGTGGCCCGGTCAGGACGGCTGCCGCCGACGTGCGCGCCAAGTGCGCAGCAGGATGGTGCCCGCCAGCGCCAAGGTGATCGCATTGGCGATGATGATCGGCCATTCACCCAGCGACAAGCCGTACAGCAGCCACAGCGCCACGCCCAGCGTGAAGGCGCTGTACATGCTCAGCGAAATACCGCTCAAGTCCGACGATCGGAAGCTGTGCCAGGCCTGCGGCACGAACGAGCCGGTGGTCAGCGCCGCCGCCAGGTAGCCCAGCCATTGGGATTCGATCGGGATCATCAGAGGTACCGCCAGCGCCTGCAGGTGGGCAGATTTACGTGGAAACCCCAGATGCTGCCACAAGCCCGGGTTCGGCGCCGGCCCCTGCAGCGCCCACTGTCCCTTGGGCTGCGCCCGACCGGGGCCCACCGCTACACTCATTGCCCACCATGAGACCGCGCCTGCTTGCCCTGGACACCGCCACCGAAACGCTCGCTGCCGGCCTGCTGTCGCCGGCGGGCCGCTGGCATGTCAACGAGGCTGGCGGCAAGCTGGCCTCGGCCCGGCTGATCCCGCTGCTGATGGGCCTGCTGCAAGACGCCGGCCTGTCGATGGCGCAGTTGCAAGCCATCGCCTACGGCCAGGGGCCGGGCGCCTTCACCGGCCTGCGCACTGCCTGCGCCGTAACGCAAGGCCTGGCCTTTGCGCACGACACGCCGGTGCTGGCGATCGACAGCCTGCTGATCGTGGCCGACGACGCCCGGCAACAGGCGGCCACGGGCGGCGATTTGGGTGATTTGGGTGATTTGCGCGGCCTGGGCGACAACCTCTGGTGGGTGGCCATGGACGCCCGCATGGACGAGGTCTACGCCGGCGCCTACCGACATGGCGACGCTGGCTGGCAGCTGGCGCAGGCGCCGCAGTTGTGGACGCTGGCGTCGCTGGCCGCGGCCTGGCGCGACGCGCCGCCGGCGCGCGTGGCAGGCAGCGCGATTGACGCCTTTGCCGACCGCCTGCCCTGGGGCGCTGCGCAGCGCTGGCCGCTGGTGCAGGATCGCGCGGCCGCGCTGTTGCGGCTGGCCGAGGCGGCCTGGGCCGCCGGCTGCGCCGCTCCAGCCGATCAGGCGCTGCCGCTGTACTTGCGCGACAAGGTGGCCCAGACCACGGCCGAGCGGCTGGCGCAACGTGCCGCCGCCGCCACGCCATGAGTGCGATGCTGCGACCGGCCGTCGCGCCGGGCCTGCGGATGATGGGCATGGCCGACCTCGAGGCGGTGATAGCGATCGAGCAAAGCGCCTACAGCCACCCCTGGACACGCGGCAACTTCATCGATTCGCTGGCCGCCGGCTACCTGGCGTGGCTGCGCCACGATCGGTCGGGCGCGCTGATCGGCTATTGCGTCGCGCTGCCGGGCCACCAGGAGACGCATCTGCTCAATCTGACAGTGGCACCGGCGCGCCAGCGCGGCGGCCTCGGCCGGGCCTTGCTGGCCGAACTGGTCGACTGGGCGCGCCTGCGCGGTGATGCCGCACTGTTTCTGGAAGTGCGTCAGAGCAACCACGGCGCGCGTGCGCTCTATGCCGCCGCCGGTTTCGAGGAAGTGGGGCAGCGGCGTGACTATTACCCCGCCGATCATCTCCGCCGTGAAGACGCGGTGGTGATGCGCTTGCCACTGGACGCCCCGACCGGCGGCGCCGTCTGATGCGCTGGACCGAACGGCAGCAGGCCATGCTGCGCGAGATGGGACTGCGCTTGTGGCTGCCGGGCGAGCCGGCGGCCGATCTGCAGGCCACGCCGCAGCCCGCCGCCCAGGCCGTGCCGGTGTCGGCCACCGACAGCGCGGACAGCGCACCCGAGGCGGCAGCACCTGCCGTGGCGGTGACCGCGCCCGCCCGCCCGATGGCCGCAGCAGCGCTCGCTGCGCCGACAGCGCAACGCCCGCAGATCCCGCTGGTCGACGCCGACGCTTCGGCCGTTGCCACGATGGCCTGGCCGGCGCTGCGTGAAGCGGTGGCCAGCTGCCAGGCCTGCGGCCTTTGCGCTACCCGGCATCAGACGGTGTTCGGTCTCGGCCACCCACGCGCCCACCTGATGGTGGTTGGCGAGGCGCCGGGCGAGCAGGAAGACCAGCGCGGCGAGCCCTTCATCGGCGCCGCTGGCCAGTTGCTCGATCGCATGCTGGCCGCGCTGGACCTGGGCCGCCAGGAGGGTCCGCCCGAGCGTCAGGTGTTCATCGCCAATGCGCTGAAGTGCCGACCGCCGCGCAACCGCAACCCCGCGGCAGAGGAACTGGCCGCCTGCCAGCCCTTTCTGCAACGCCAGGTGGCGCTGGTGCAGCCCCGGGTGATCCTGGCCATGGGCGCCTTCGCGGTGCAGTCGCTGCTGGGCAGCAATGCGCCCATCGGCCGGCTGCGTGGCCAGGTGCACCGCTGGCAAGGTGTGCCGCTGGTGGTGACCTACCACCCGGCCTACCTGCTGCGCCAGAGCGCCCACAAGGCCCGCGCCTGGGACGACTTGTGCCTTGCGGCGCAGCTGTTGCAGGCCAGCCCGGGCGACTGAAACCGCGCCGCGGCCCGGGCCGGGATCAGGCCTTGGGCGGCTTGGCCGGCCGCTTCCAGCCGGCGATGGTCACCTGCTTGCCACGCGCCACGCTGAGCTGCCCCGCCGCCGTGTCCTTGCTGATCGTGCTGCCACCGCCTACGGTGCCGCCCGCGCCGATGTTCACCGGCGCGATCAGCACGCAGTTGCTGCCGATGTGCACGTCGTCGCCAATCACCGTGCGGTGCTTGTTGGCGCCGTCGTAGTTGGCGGTGATGCTGCCGGCGCCGTAGTTGACACGTTCGCCCACCGTGGCGTCACCCAGGTAGGCCAGGTGGTTGGCCTTGGCACCCTTGGCCAGCGTCGAATTCTTGACTTCGACGAAATTGCCGATGTGCACGCCCTCGCCCAGTTCGGCACCGGGCCGCAGCCGGGCAAAAGGCCCGACCAGCGCGCCGGCGCCCACGCTGGCGCCTTCCAGGTGGCTGAAGGGATGGATCACCGCGCCGGCGGCCAGTTGGCTGTCGCGGATCACGCAGTGCGCGCCGATGGATACGCCGTCGCCGAGCTCAACCTCGCCCTCGAACACACAACCGACGTCGATCTCCACGTCTTCGCCGGTGCGCAGGCTGCCGCGCAGGTCAAAACGCGCCGGGTCGGCCAGGCGCACGCCAGCCTCCATCAGCACCTCGGCCTGGCGGCGCTGGAAGCGGCGCTCCAGCTCGGCCAGCTGCAGCGGGCTGTTGACGCCCAGCACCTCGGTCTCGTCGAGCGCATGGCTGGCCACCACCGGCACACCTTCGGCCACCGCCATTGCCACGATGTCGGTCAGGTAGGACTCGCCCTGGGCGTTGTCGTTGTTCAGCGCGGCCACCCAGCGCTTGAGCGCCGCGGTGGGCGCGGCCATCATGCCGGTGTAGACCTCGCGAATCTCGCGCTGCCTGGGTGTCGCATCCTTGTGCTCGACGATGCCCAGCACGCGGCCGCCATGGGCGTCACCCGAGCGCAGGATGCGGCCGTAGCCGGTGGCATCG
>JBBQZM010000024.1:0-27404 GCA_038207685.1 Burkholderiales bacterium | reverse complement strand
ACCAGCGCCGAGGCGTCGATCACGGGATCTTCGGCAGCCTCCAGCAGCGGCGTCAGCCTGGCCAGCGTGGCGCGCGCCTCGGTCATGGTGACCTGCTCGGGCAGGCTGATGGTGGTCATCGCCGCGCCACCGCCATCAGTTCTTGGCCGCGCCGGCCAAGGACTTGTTCTTCTCGGCCAGCCGGCTGATCAGGGCATCCAGTCCGCCGTTGCTCAGATCGCGTGCGAACTGGCCCTTGTAGGCATCCACCAGCCAGAAGCCGGCGACATTGACGTCATAGATCTTCCAGCTGTTGCCGGCCTTCTCCAGCCGGTAGTCGAGCTGGATCGGATCGCCCTGGCCGCGCACCTCGCTGCGCACCACCACCTCGGCCTGTTCGGCCCCGGCGCGCAGCGGCTTGACCACCACCGCCTGGTCTTTGACCTGGGTCAGCGCGCCCGAGTAGGTGTTGACCATCAGGGTCTGGAACTCCGTCAGCATGCGTTTCTGCTGATCCGGCGTAGCGCCTCGCCACTTCGGGCCAACCGAACTGGCAGTCATGCGCTGGAAGTTGACATGCGGCATCACCTTGGCATCTACCAGCGCGCGGATGCGGTTGACGTCGCCGGCCTGGATCGCCTTGTCGGCCTTGACCGCATCGATGATCTCGGCCGAAACCTGCTTGACGAAGGCGTCGGCCGACAGCGGCTCAGCGTGCAGTGTTGCGTTGGCCAGCAGGGCGGCGCCCAGGCTCAGGGCAGAAATCCAGCGGCGTCGTTGCATCATCATCGAGTCATCCTTTGTTCATTCGGAACCCGGAGGGTCCCTCTGTCTTCAACGCACCTACGGTGCTGGCGGTTGGCCCAGCAGCGAGGGAATCAACTGCCTGTAGGGCGCGGGCGCGGCTTCGTCTTCGGGCGGTTCACCGTCATAGATCAGGCTGCGGCGGCGCGCCAGGAAGGCGTCGCGCAGGAAAACATACTTGTCGAGCGCGATCTCGTCGAGCAAGTTGCCGGCGTTCAGCAGCTTGACCCGGGAGTTGAGCAACTGGATCACCGTGGCGCCATTGAGGTCGCGCGGCTCGGTCCAGATCAGGCCGGGGCCCGAGTCCTTGATGTCCAGCAGCAGCGCGGTGGTGTCGCGCACCGTCGACGGGCCCAGGAAGGGCAGCACCAGGTAGGGCCCGCTCTTCAGGCCCCAGTAGCCCAGGGTCTGGCCGAAGTCCTCGCTGGCAGAGCGCTCCAGGCCGAGTTCTTCGGCGACATCGAGCATGCCGCCCAGCCCGAACACGGTGTTGACCAGGGTGCGCATGCCCATGTCCAGACCCTGCTTGGGCTTGACCTGCAGCAGCAGGTTGACACTGGTCCAGGCATCGCCGAGGTTGCCAAAGACATTGCCCACACCGCGCCGCACCAGCGACGGCACGACCTTCTGGTAGACCTGCGCCGCCGGCTTGATCGCCGCCTGGTCGACACGCTCATTGAACTCGAAGACATGACGGTTCATGCGCTCCCAGGGGTCGCCGCGCACGGGCGCACCAGGGGGGATGCTGGCACAGCCCGACAGGCCGATGGCCAGCAGCGTCAACCCGGCCAGCAGCAGCCGCCGGCCGGCGCGCACCAGCGCAAATGTCATGGCTTGCTTCCCTCGGTGTCAGCAGCGCTGCCAGTTTCAGCGGCCTTGTTGAATAGGAACTGGCCGATCAGGCTCTCCAGCACCACCGCCGACTGCGTCTGCCGGATCACGTCGCCAGGTGCCAGGTTGTCCATCGAACCGCCGGCGCTCAAGCCGATGTACTGGTCGCCCAGCAGGCCGGCGGTGAGGATCTGCGCGGTGCTGTCTTTGGGAAACTGGTAGTCGCGGCTGACTTCCAGCTTGACCACGCCCTGGAAGGTCTTGGGATCCAGGCTAATGCCGGTGATGCGTCCGACCACCACGCCGGCCGCACGCACCGGCGCACGCGCCTTCAGGCCGCCGATGTTGTCGAAGCGCGCGCTCAGCGCATAGGTTTCACCGTTGCTGATGCTGGTGAGATTGGCCGCCTTCAGCGCCAGGAACAACACGCCGGCCAGGCCCAACAGCACAAACAGGCCGACCAGGATTTCAATCTTTCTCTTGGACATCACAAGGCTTTCGGTTCAGCGCGTCGAGAACATCAGCGCGGTTAGGATGAAGTCCGTGCCCAGCACCGCCAGCGAGGACATCACGACAGTACGGGTGGTGGCGTAGGCCACGCCTTCGGGGGTGGCTTCGGTTTCGTAGCCCTGGTACAGCGCAACAAAGGTGCAGATGATGCCGAAGACAAAGCTCTTGACGATGCCATTACCCACATCACGCCAGACATCGACGCCGTTCTGCTGGATCGACCAGAAATTGCCGCCGTCGATGCCGATCAGGCCCACCGCCACCACCCAGGCGCCGAGGATGCCGATGGCCGAGAACAGCGCGGCCAGCAGCGGCATCGACAGGATGCCGGCCAGGAAACGCGGCGCCAGCACCCGGGCCCGCGGGTCAATCGCCATCAGCTCCATCGCCGCCAGTTGCTCGCCAGCCTTCATCAGGCCGATCTCGGCCGTCAGCGAGGTGCCGGCGCGGCCGGCAAACAGCAGCGCGGTGACCACCGGGCCAAGCTCTCGCACCAGCGTGAGGTTGACCACCAGGCCCAGCGATTCGGCGGCGCCGTAAGTCACCAGCGCGTAGTACATCTGCAGCGCCAGCACAAAGCCCACCGCCAGACCCGAGGCCAGAATGATCACCAGCGAGCGGTTGCCAATGGCGTGCATCTGCACCAGCACCAGGCCGAAGCGGCGCAGCGCCTGCGGCAGCACGCGCAACAGGTCGAAAAAGAAGAGCGCGCCATGGCCCCAGCCATGCAGTACCCGCAACGTACGCGCGCCCAGTGCGGCCAGCGCGTTCATGACGCCACTCCACTGGCCTTGGCACCGCCGCCCAGGCCGAAGTCATCGGCCATGTCGGGCGCCGGGTAGTGGAACTTGACCGGGCCGTCGGGCTCGCCGCGCACAAACTGGCGCACCTCGGGGTCGCTGCTGTCCATCAACTCAGCCGGTGTGCCTTGCGCCACGATACGGCCGCCGTCGGCCATCAGCACCACATGGTCGCTGATCGCCATGCACTCGGGCACGTCGTGCGAGATCACCAGCGAAGTGGCGCCGGTGATGTCGTTGAGGGTGCGGATCAGCTTGGCGGCCACGCCCATCGAGATCAGGTCGAGGCCGGCAAAGGGCTCGTCGTACATGATCAGATCCGGATCAAGCGCAATCGCCCGCGCCAGCGCAATGCGCCGTGCCATGCCGCCCGACACTTCGCTGATCTTCAGCTGCGCTGCGCCGCGCAGGCCCACGGCATTGAGCTTCATCAGCACGATGTCGCGGATCAGCGTCTCGGGCAGGTCGGTCATCTCGCGCAGCGGGAAAGCCACGTTGTCATAGACCGACAAGTCGGTAAACAGCGCACCAAACTGGAACAGCATGCCCATGCGCCGGCGCAGCCGGTAGAGCTGGTCGCGGTCATGGGCATCGATGACCTCACCGTCGAACACCACCCGGCCTGCATTGGCCGCGTGCACCCCGCCGATCAGCCGCAGCAGCGTGGTCTTGCCGCAGCCCGACTGGCCCAGCACCGACGTGACCTTGCCACGCGCAAAGCGCAGGCTCACATCCTCCAGGATGGTGCGACGTTCGTCGTAGCCAAAGCGAACGTGGTCGATCTCGATCAGCGTGTCAGTGTTCAAGGGAGCGGGTGGGCGCGGAGCGCGGGCCGAAACGGCCCGGCGGCGGCAAGCCGGTGTAAATGCAGGCCTAAATTGTCTCACGCAGGCAAAAAGCTTGCGGGATAGTACCGATGCTGAGCGGTAAAGCGCTGTGCACATCCAGAAACAGAGCGGGCCGCCTGCACCCTCGTGCTGGCGGCCCCGACGGCGGGTCAGCGGCTCAGCGCGGCAGCGTGCTGCTACCCATCAAGAAGATATCCACCTCGCGTGCGGCCTGGCGGCCTTCGCGGATCGCCCACACCACCAGGCTCTGGCCACGGCGCATGTCGCCGGCGGCAAACACCTTGTCGACATTGGTGCGGTAACCGCCCTCGTCGGTGTGGGCCTTGGCATTGCCGCGGCCGTCCTTGGCCACGCCAAAGGCCTCGAGCACGCTGGCCACCGGGTTGGTGAAGCCCATGGCCAGCAGCACCAGATCGGCCTTGTACGACTTCTCGGTGCCTTCGATCTCGACAAACTTGCCGTCCTTGATCTCGATGTGCACTGTCTTCAGGCCGGTGAGCTTGCCCTTGCTGCCGCTGAACTCTTTGGTGGCGATGGCGAATTCGCGGCTGCAGCCTTCCTCGTGGCTGGAACTGGTGCGCAGCTTGGTCGGCCAGTAGGGCCAGACCAGCGGCTTGTTCTCTTGCTCGGGCGGCTGCGGCATCACCTCGAACTGGGTCACGCTGGCCGCGCCGTGGCGGTTGCTGGTGCCCACGCAGTCGCTGCCGGTGTCGCCGCCACCGATCACGATCACATGCTTGCCGTCGGCGCGGATCTGGCCTTTGAGCTTGTCACCGGCGTTGACCTTGTTCTGCATCGGCAGGAATTCCATCGCGTAGTGCACGCCGTCCAGATCACGACCGGGCACCGGCAGGTCGCGGCTTTGCTCGCTGCCGCCGGTCAGCAGCACGGCATCAAACTGCGCTTTCAACTCGTCGGCACTGATGGTCTTGGCCGCGTCGTTGGTGACCTTGCTGGCTGGCCCTTCGGCCGGCCAGGCACCCACCAGCACACCGGTCTTGAAGACCACGCCCTCGGCTTCCATCTGCGTGACGCGGCGGTCGATGTGCGACTTCTCCATCTTGAAGTCGGGGATGCCGTAGCGCAGCAGGCCGCCGAGGCGGCTGTTCTTCTCGAACACCGTCACGCTGTGGCCGGCACGTGCCAGTTGCTGCGCGGCGGCCAGGCCGGCCGGGCCCGAGCCAATGACGGCGACCTTCTTGCCGGTCTTGGCCGAAGCCGATTGTGGCGTGACCCAGCCTTCGGCCCAGGCGCGGTCGATGATCGCGTGCTCGATGCTCTTGATGCCCACCGCGTCGCCATTGACGTTGAGCGTGCAGGCCGCCTCGCAGGGCGCCGGGCAGATGCGACCGGTGAATTCGGGGAAGTTGTTGGTGCTGTGCAGCACGGTGATGGCGTTGTGCCAGTCACCGCGGTAGACCAGGTCGTTGAAGTCCGGAATGATGTTGTTGACCGGGCAGCCGCTGTTGCAGAACGGCGTGCCACAGTCCATGCAGCGCGCCGCCTGCACCTTGGCCTGGTCGTTGTTCAGGCCGATGACAAATTCCTTGTAGTTCTTCAGGCGCTTGGGCACGGGCTCGTAGCCCTCTTCCAGACGCTCGTATTCCATGAAGCCGGTGACTTTTCCCATGCTGATCTCACTTTGTCGGTTTGCTGCCTGGCATCGAAGAGGGCATTCAGGCGCCGGGCCGCCCCAAGCCTGAATGCACCCCTCGGGGGTGGCCGCGGTAATCCGCGACCGGGGCGGACATCTACTTGGCGGGCACGCTCTTGGCGGGCGTGTCGGCCCTGGCCTTGGCGATGGTCTCGTCCTTGGCCTTGCCAGCGTGCAGTTCGCCCAGCGCGCGCTTGTACTCGTTGGGGAAGACCTTGACAAACTTGCCACGCGCAGTGGCCCAGTCGTCGAGCAGTGCGCTGGCGCGCAGGCTGCCGGTCCAGCTGTGGTGCTGCTCGATCAGGCGCTTGAGCAATACCTCGTCGGCCTCGCCGTGGTGCCAGATCGCGGCATCGCCGCTGGCGGCCTGCTCGCTGGCTGGCAAGACTTTCTCCAGTGAGACCATCGCCGGATTGCAGCGCTTGGCAAACTGGCCGTCTTCGTCGTAGACGTAGGCGATGCCTCCCGACATGCCGGCCGCAAAGTTGCGGCCAGTCAGGCCCAGCACCACCACGGTGCCGCCGGTCATGTACTCGCAACCATGGTCGCCGGTACCCTCCACCACCGTGGTGGCGCCCGACAAGCGCACCGCAAAACGCTCACCGGCCACGCCGCGGAAGAAGGCCTCGCCGCTGGTCGCGCCATACAGCGCGGTATTGCCGATGATGATGTTCTTGGTCGAATCACCGCGGAAGTCGATGCTCGGCCGCACCACCACCCGGCCGCCCGACAAGCCCTTGCCGGTGTAGTCGTTGGCATCGCCGATCAGGTACTGGGTGATGCCCTGGGCCAGAAACGCCGCAAAACTCTGGCCGCCTGTGCCCTCCATCTGCATGAAGATGGTGTGGTCGGGCAGGCCTTCGGGCCGGTGGCGAATCAACTCGCCCGACAGCATCGCGCCCACGCTGCGGTTGACGTTGCGGGTGGCCTGCATGAACTGCACCGACTCGCCGCGTTGGATCGCCGGCTGGCACTTCTCGATCAGCTTGATATCGAGCGCGCGCTCCAGGCCATGGTCTTGTGTCTCGGTGTGGTAACGCGACACATCCGCCGGCACATCGGGCTGGTGGAAGACGCGGCTGAAGTCCAGCCCCTTGGCCTTCCAGTGTTCGATGCCCTTCTTGGTGTCGAGCAGGTCGGCGCGGCCGATCAGCTCGTCGAAGCGGCGGATGCCCAGCTGCGCCATGATCTGGCGCGCTTCCTCGGCAACAAAGAAGAAAAAGTTGACGACATGCTCGGGCTTGCCGGCAAACTTCTTGCGCAGCAACGGGTCTTGCGTGGCCACGCCCACCGGGCAGGTGTTGAGGTGGCACTTGCGCATCATGATGCAGCCCTCCACCACCAGCGGCGCGGTGGCGAAGCCGAACTCATCGGCGCCCAGCAGCGCGCCGATCACCACATCGCGGCCGGTCTTCATCTGGCCGTCGGCCTGCACCCGAACGCGGCTGCGCAGGCGGTTGAGCACCAGCGTCTGCTGGGTCTCGGCCAGGCCCAGCTCCCACGGCGTGCCGGCATGCTTGATCGACGACCACGGCGAGGCGCCGGTGCCGCCGTCGTGACCGGCGATCACCAGGTGGTCGGCCTTGCACTTGGTCACGCCGGCGGCGATGGTGCCCACGCCCACTTCGCTGACCAGCTTGACGCTGATGCTGGCACGCGGGTTGGCGTTTTTCAGGTCATGGATCAGCTGCGCCAGGTCCTCGATCGAATAGATGTCGTGGTGCGGCGGCGGGCTGATCAGGCCGACGCCGGGCACGCTGTAGCGCAGCATGCCGATGTATTCGCTGACCTTGCCGCCAGGCAGCTGGCCGCCCTCGCCGGGCTTGGCGCCCTGGGCCATCTTGATCTGGATCTGGTCGGCCGACACCAGGTACTCGGTGGTCACGCCAAAGCGGCCTGAAGCGACCTGCTTGATCTTGCTGCGCAGGCTGTCGCCGTCCTTCAGCACGTAATCGGCCTCGATGACCTTGGCACCGATCACGTCCGACACTTTGGTGCCGGCGGTGATCTTGATGCCCTTCAACTCATTGCGGTAACGCGCCGGGTCTTCGCCGCCCTCGCCGGTATTGCTCTTGCCGCCGATGCGGTTCATGGCGATGGCCAGCGTGCTGTGGGCTTCGGTGCTGATGGACCCCAGCGACATCGCCCCGGTGGCAAAGCGCTTGACGATCTCGGCCGCCGGCTCCACCTCGTCGAGCGGGACCGCTTTGCTCGGGTCGAGCTTGAACTCGAACAGGCCGCGCAGCGTGACATGGCGGCGGCTCTGGTCGTTGATGATCTGCGCGTATTCCTTGTAGGTATCGAAGCGGTCGGCGCGCGCCGCATGCTGCAGCTTGGCGATCGCGTCGGGCGTCCACATGTGCTCCTCGCCGCGGCTGCGCCAAGCGTACTCGCCGCCGGCGTCGAGCATGCTGGCCAGCACCGGATCACTACCAAAGGCAGCGCGGTGGCAACGCAGCGCCTCCTCGGCCACCTCGAACACACCGATGCCGCCCACCTGCGAGGCGGTGCCGCGGAAATACTTCTGGGTGAACTGGGGCTCCAGGCCGATGGCCTCGAACAGCTGCGAGCCGCAGTAGGACATGTAGGTCGACACGCCCATCTTGGACATGATCTTGGACAGGCCCTTGCCGATCGCCTTGATGTAGTTGGTGATGGCCTTCTCGGGCGACAGCGCGCCCGGCAGGTCGGCATGCAGCGCGGCCAGCGTCTCCATCGCCAGGTAGGGGTGCACCGCCTCGGCGCCGTAGCCGGCCAGCACCGCGAAGTGGTGCACCTCGCGCGCCGAGCCGGTTTCCACCACCAGCCCGGCGGTGGTGCGCAGGCCGGCGCGTACCAGGTGGTGGTGCACCGCCGACAGCGCCAGCAGCGCGGGGATCGCGATGTTGTCGCGGTCCATGCGGCGGTCGGTGATGATGATGATGTTGTGGCCGCCGTGCAGCGCGTCCACCGCCTCGGCGCACAACGAGGCCAGCTTGGCCTCCACGCCCTCGCGGCCCCAGGCCAGCGGGTAGGTGATGTCGAGCTCGTAGCTCTTGAACTTGCCGCTGGTGCGGTCCTCGATGTGGCGCAGCCGCGCCATGTCGTCGAAGTCGAGCACCGGCTGGTTCACCTCCAGGCGCATCGGCGGGTTCACCGCGTTGATGTCCAGCAGGTTGGGCTTGGGGCCGATGAAGCTGTTCAGGCTCATCACGATGGCCTCGCGGATCGGGTCGATCGGCGGGTTGGTGACCTGGGCAAACAGCTGCTTGAAGTAGCTGTACAGCGGCTTGTTCTTGTCCGACAGCACCGCCAGCGGGCTGTCATTGCCCATTGAGCCGATGGCTTCTTCGCCGGCGGTGGCCATCGGCGCGAGCAGGAACTTGATGTCCTCCTGCGTAGTACCAAAGGCCTGCTGGCGATCGAGCAGGTTCTCGCGGAAGCTGGCGGGTTCTGCCTTGGAATCTATCGAGTCGAGGCGGATGCGCACGTTCTCGATCCACTGCCGGTAGGGCTTGGCGAAGGCGAACTGGTTCTTCAGTTCCTCGTCGTCGATGATGCGGCCCTGCTCCAGGTCGATCAGGAACATCTTGCCGGGCTGCAGGCGCCACTTCTTGATGATTTTGCGCTCGGCGAAGGGCAGCACGCCGCTTTCACTGGCCATCACCACCAGATCGTCGTCGGTGACGATGTAGCGCGCCGGACGCAGGCCGTTGCGGTCCAGCGTGGCGCCGATCTGCTTGCCGTCGGTGAAGACCATCGCCGCCGGGCCGTCCCAGGGCTCGAGCATGGCGGCGTGGTATTCGTAGAAGGCGCGCCGGCGGCCGTCCATCAACTCGTGGTTCTCCCAGGCCTCGGGGATCATCATCATCGCCGCCTGGGCCAGCGGGTAGCCGCTCATGGTCAGCAACTCGAGCGTGTTGTCGAACGACGCGGTGTCGCTCTGGTGCTCGAAGCTGATCGGGTAGAGCTTCTTCAGGTCGTCACCCAGCACCGGGCTTTTCATCACGCCTTCGCGGGCGCGCATCCAGTTGAAGTTGCCCTTCACGGTGTTGATCTCGCCGTTGTGCGCCACCATCCGGTAGGGGTGGGCCAGCGGCCACTCCGGGAAGGTGTTGGTCGAGAAGCGCTGGTGCACCAGTGCCAGTGCCGAGACCACACGCGGATCGGCCAGATCCAGAAAGTACTGGCCCACCTGGTTGGCCAGCAGCAAGCCCTTGTAGATGATGGTGCGGCAGCTCATGCTGGGCACGTAGTACTCACGGCTGTGGGTTAGCTTGAGCGCCTGGATCGCCCGCGAGGCGGTCTTGCGGATGACGTAGAGCTTGCGCTCCAGCGCATCGGGCACGATCACGTCGGCGCCGCGGCCGATGAAGACCTGGCGGATCACCGGTTCCTTGGCGCGCACTGCCGGGCTCATCGGCATCTCGCGATCCACCGGCACATCGCGCCAGCCCAGCAGCACCTGGCCCTCGCCCTTGATGGCGCGCGCCAGTTCGTTTTCGCAGGCCAGCCGGCTGGCTTGCTCCTTGGGCAAAAAGATCATGCCCACGCCGTATTCCCCCGGCGGCGGCAGCGTCACGCCCTGGGCGGCCATCTCGGCGCGGAAGTACTCGTCGGGCAGCTGGATCAGGATGCCGGCGCCGTCGCCCATCAGCTTGTCGGCGCCCACCGCGCCCCGGTGGTCGAGGTTGGCCAGGATCTTCAGGCCCTGCTCGACGATGGAATGCGCGCGCTGGCCCTTGATGTGGGCCACGAAGCCCACACCGCAGGCATCCTTCTCGCTGCCGGGCTGGTACAGGCCGTGCTCGGCCAGGGCCCGGATCTCGGCGTCCTGGGCCAGTAACTGCGCGGCAGCGGCGGCCGCCGCGGTGGAAACCATGCCTTGGATTGGGTCGGTCATGGCGCACTCCTTCACATTTCGGGGGAATCGGAATTTACTGCACTGCAGCAAGTGATTCAAGCTCAATAAATTGGGGTCAGACTTATTTATTCACGCCAGCGCAAGACTCTGGTGTATTTATTGGGGACAGATCACTCGCGAATGTCCATTGGTAAAGCCAGCAAGACGCGGGCCCGACACGCCGGCCAGGCGGCCAGTGGGCCACCCCAGCGCCCGCGTCAAGCCAGCGGCTTGGGCGGCCGGCCGCGCGGTCGCGGCTGCAGCGGTCGCGCGGTCTGCAAGGCCAGCTTGGCCAGAAAGCCGGCATCGCCGAGCGCCCAGCCCTTGCGGCAGGCGTCCGCCAGCTCGGCAGCACGCTCGTGGCTGAGGCCCTCTTCCAGCCGTTGCCGGTAAGCGGCTTCACGCTCGAACGGCGTGTTGCCCAGCGCCCACCAGGCGCTGCTTTCGCTGACCAGCGGGTCGCGCCACAAGCCCAGGTGGTGGCGCGCACTGCACCAGCGGTAATCACCCGGGGACGCAACCAGACCACTGCGCTGGCCATGCTGGTCGATGAACAACATGGCTTCCAGCAAAGGCTCGCCCGACTGCACCACGGCGGTGCGAAAGCGGCCGGCCCACAGGCTGCCACGCCGCTGGTGGCGGCGGTTGAAGGCCGCGCCGTAGCGCCGCCCCAGGCCTTGCATCAGCGCGCCCAGGGCGCCGGCGGTGGCCGGCGTCAGCAGCAGGTGCACATGCTCAGCCAGCAGCACATAGGCATGCACGGCCACCTGCTGCTGCAAGGCCGCCTCCCGCAGGGCGGCCAGGAACTGCCGGCGATCCTCGTCGTCACCGAACACCGGCTGGCCGCTGTGGCCGTACAAGGCCACCAGGTGGGCGGCGCCGGCCAGCGCCAGCCGAGGCAGGCGGGCCATGCCGCTCAGCGACCGGCGGCGCCGGCCTCCAGCGCACCGAAGTCGTCGCGCCCGGTCAGCCGCTGGTGCTCACGGGAGGCGAAGCGGTCGGTCATGCCGGCCACGTAGTCGGCCACCGCGCGGTGGCGGTCGGGCTGGACGGCGTAGTCCTCGGGCATCTCATGGGGCGAAACCACATACGCCGCAAACAGCTCGCGCACCATGCCACGCGCCACGTCGGTGCTGCGCATCACCTGGGGATGGCGGTAGAGCGCGGCAAACAGCAGGCGCTTGAGCTCGACCGTCTGGGCGTGCATCAGCGGCGAATGCTGCAGCAGCCGGGGCAGACGGCGCGCCGCATCGGCATCTTCCGGCGGCGCTACCGCCAGCGCAGCGGTGGTGGCATCGATGACATCGTGCACCTGGGCCGACAGCATGCGGCGTATGGTCTCGAACAACAGGCGGCGGCCCGGTTGATCGGTCAGCGCCGGAAACTGCGCCAACGCCTCGTCGCGGTGCTGGCGCACCAGCGGCAGCTCAGTCAACTGGTCCAGGCTCAACAGGCCCGAGCGCACGCCGTCGTCGATGTCGTGGGCGTTGTAGGCGATCTGGTCGGCCAGGTTGCACAGCTGGGCTTCCAGGCCGGGCTGGCTGCCGTCGAGGAAGCGACGCGCCACGCCGTCCGGCTCGCGCGCCTCCAGCGCCAGCGCATCACGCCGGCCGCAATGCTTGAGGATGCCCTCGCGGGTTTCGAAGCTGAGGTTCAGGCCGTCGAAGTCGGGGTAGCGGATCTCCAGCTCGTCGACCACCCGCAGGCTCTGCAGGTTGTGCTCGAAGCCGCCATGTGCCCGCATGCAGTCGTGCAGCGCATCCTGGCCGGCATGGCCGAAGGGCGTGTGGCCCAGGTCATGGGCCAGCGCGATGGCCTCGGTCAGGTCCTCGTTCAAGCCCAGGCCGCGGGCGATCGAGCGGGCCAGTTGCGCCACCTCCAGCGAATGCGTCAGCCGGGTGCGGAACAGGTCACCCTCGTGGTTGATGAAGACTTGGGTCTTGTAGACCAGCCGGCGGAAAGCCGTGCTGTGCACGATACGGTCGCGGTCACGCTGGAAGGCGTCGCGCAGCCGCACCGCAGGCTCGTCGCGGCGGCGGCCACGGCTGGCCTGTGCATGGCTGGCATAAGGTGCCAGGGCCATGGCGGCCGCGGCCTCAGCCGGCCGCCGCGTGGGCGGTGATCACCTCGGCCACCAGCGCATCGGGCGCCGGCCGCACGGTGGCGCGGCCGAGGCCGTCGAGCAACACGAAGCGGATCTCGCCACCCTCGGCCTTCTTGTCCACCCGCATCAGCGCCATCCAGCGGTCGATCGGCAACACCGACAGCGGCGGCGCCACCACCGGCAGACCGGCGCGTTGGCAGAGTTGCCGCAGGCGCGGCACCAACGCCGCATCCATCAGCCCGAGGCGTACCGACAGGTCAGCCGCCAGCACCATGCCGCAGCCCACCGCCTCGCCATGCAGCCAGGCGCCATAACCCAGACCGGTCTCGATGGCGTGGCCGAAGGTGTGGCCGAAATTCAGGATCGCGCGCAGCCCGCCTTCGCGCTCGTCCTGGCCGACGACCTCGGCCTTGATCTCGCAGCTGCGACGCACGGCATGGGACAGCGCCGGCTTGTCGCGGGCCACCAGGGCGTCCAGATTGGCCTCGATCCAGTCGAGGAAGCCGGCATCGGCGATCGGCCCGTACTTGATCACCTCGGCCAGGCCGGCCGACAGCTCACGCGGCGGCAAGGTGTCCAGCAGGTCGAGGTCACACAACACCCGCGCCGGCTGGTAGAAGGCGCCGATCATGTTCTTGCCCAGCGGGTGGTTGATTGCGGTCTTGCCGCCCACCGACGAGTCCACCTGCGCCAGCAAGGTGGTGGGCACCTGCACAAAGGGCACACCGCGCATGTAGCAGGCGGCGGCAAAGCCGGCCATGTCGCCGACCACACCGCCGCCCAGTGCGTAAAGCACGGTCTTGCGGTCACAGCCCGCGCCGAGCAGTTCGTCGTAGATCAGGTTCAGCGTGGCCGCGTCTTTGTGGATCTCACCATCGGGCAAGGCCAGCGTGAGCACGCGGCGGTGGCGGCTGGCCAACTGGGCCGCCAGGCGCTGCGCATACAGCGGCGCCACGGTGGTGTTGCTGACGATCAGTGCATCGGCCGAGGCCGGCAGCCCGGCCCAGTTGTCGGCCTGCGCCAACAGGCCGCAGCCGATGTGGATGTCGTAGCTGCGCTCACCCAGCGCAATGGGCACACGCATGGTCGAGACGGCTGAAGCGGTGTCGGTCATGGGGCGGCAGTGTATGCGCCGCCGCAACCCGCCCAGCACACCACCGAGTCCTGAGCCCGCTCAACCGGGCCGGCCGGCAAGGCGGAGTCTCAAGCCGCAGGCGGCAGTATCCGGCCCACGGTGGCGGGCACCTGCATCGGGTCGATCAGCCCGGCCAGCTCCAATTGCATCAACACCATGTTGACCAGCGTGGGCACTGACGGCCGGCCGGTTTCGATCACGAAGTGGGCGGTTTCGCGGTACAGCGGGTCGCGTTCGCGGAACAGCTCACGCAGCCGGCGCAGCGGATCCCTCACCTGCAGCAGCGGCCTGTGGGTGTCGTGGCGCAGCCGGCGGAACAACTCCTCGGGCGACGAGCGCAGGTAGATCACCTGGCCTTGCTGGCGCAAGGCGCGCCGGTTCGGCTCGCGCAGCACCGCACCGCCGCCGGTGGCCAGCACCGTGCCTGGCTGACCGCATAACGCAGTGAGGGTCTGCTGCTCGATGTCGCGGAAAGCGGCCTCGCCCTGCTGCTCGAAGAAGACCCGGATCGGCCCGCCGATGGCGACCTCGATCTCATGGTCACTGTCCACAAAGCGCCAGCCCAGTTGCCGGGCCAGATGGCGTCCGACGGTGGACTTGCCGCAGCCGGGCATACCGACCAGGGCCAGTGCACCGGTCTCGGCGCTCATGGGCAGCTGGTGGGCCTCACACCGGAGTCCACCGTGACGGCATAGGTCGTGGCCAGGCCGCTGGGCGAGGTGAAGGTCACGAAAACGACCCCTCGTGTTGTCGCCTCGAACGACAGACCGATCACCGCCCCCGAGGCTTCGGTGGTGCTGGGCACCGGCGTGCCGCCACCCACCGTGACCGTCAAGCCGGTAGTCGGCGTGGTGGCCGAGATGGTGGTGCCGGCCGCCATCGGGTTCAAGCGACCGATGGTGCCGCCCGGGCCGACCACCGGGAAAGTGTTGCGATCGGCCACAATGAAGGGCAGGAATGATCCACCGGAGCCGGCGTACCAGACTTCGCCACCTTGTACCGGCGTGAAAACTGCGCTGGTCGTCGGCTGCGGCCCGGTCTGCAGCGTGACGGAGGAACAACTGCTGTCCAGGCCGCCCTTGCTGCCCCACAGTGGCCGCGCCGCCGAGGTCGACAACACCGTTTCCAGAGCCCGGCGCACGTAGACCTTGCCGGCGCCGCTCCAGGTGGCATCGCAGGTTGAACCACCCACCGACGGAATGCTGGCATCCAGCGCCAGCAGTGCGTTGGTTGCTGCGGTAGCGCCCGCACCCGACGCCGACGGCGCCAGGCAGGCCTGGGCATTGGCGATGTTGGTCGGAATGAACTCGTCCAGATTGGCGTCATAGGCGCCGTCAAAAATCCGGTCCTTGAACAGGTTGCCCAGGTCCTGGAACGGCTCGCCCGCGTCGTAGATGTTGTTGCCGTTCTGGTCGATGAACGACTCTTCACCCAACGCATAAGCGGTGATCGTGACCCGGCCATCGGCCGGCCGTGGCGCAGCCGAGGCAAAAGCCGCGTTAGTGCGGGCGATGCCCGATACCAACTGGATCTGCTTGATGGCTTCAACCTGACCGCCTTCGGTGACGAAGTTGATCGAAGTACCGGCTGGCACCGGGTTGCCACTACGGTCAGACACAATGATGTTGTAGGTATTGGGCGTGCCGTCGATGTTCATGCCCTCGATGTTGCGGGTCTGCTGCGACAGCGAGAAATTCAGCTGCGAGGGCAGGCCCACCGCGACGCTGAGGTTGCTTGACACCGTGGCGATCGTGGGCGTATCGGTGAGCTTGGCCGATACCCGCACCGGCGTCGGAATGGTGCCGGCGTTGACCCGCACGCTGACCCGACCCGCTGCGTCGGAAACCTGCACCACATCGGCGGTACCGCCCTCGATGGTCACGCCACCGCTACGGGTCAGCAGCGACAAGGTCACGCTGCGGTTGGGCAGGATGTTGCCGGCGCCGTCACGGACCTCGAAGCTCAACGTAGAACTTTCCGTGAAGCCCGAGCCCTTGATGTAGATGATCTCGGGTGAGGCGGCCACAAATGCCAGGCTGGAGGCCGTGGGCGAGGAGACCGGCAGCGTGAGCGAGACCGTGCTGCCAGCACCCACAATGGCCGCCTGCAACTTGTCCTCGATTTGCACGGCGCCGCAGCCGTTGTCCTTGTATTGCAGGCTCACCGAGCTGGTGGTGGCCGAGAAAGAAGATGGCGACAGCGTCGCCTTGCCCAGGGTCACGCAGGCCGAGCTGACACTGACATTGACCGGGGTGCCCGCCGTGGCGCCACTGATGCCCACCGTCAACGTGGTCTGGCCGTAGGCGCCCAGGGTGGCCACCGCCGAGGTAAACGAGTCCAGGCTCACATTGGTGGCCTGAATCTGAAATCCCTTGGTGCTCTGCAAGCTGGTTCCAGCAAAGCTGACCGCAGCCACTACTTCGTCAGCGCCAGCCTGGCTGGCACTGGTGGGCGACAGGATGACGGACGCCCTGCCATCGGCACCGGTGAGCGCCGTGCCCACATTCGTCTTGGCAAGCCCGCGCACCACGTTGAAGGTCACCACCTGGCCTGCCACCGAACCACCCTTGCCGTCGGTGAGCGTGGCGGTGACGGTCGCCGGCGCCGCCGCACTGATCGAGGTCGAAGACAAGGCCGTCTGCAGCACCGGCTGGGCCGTCGACGAGGTCGCGGAACTGACTTGCACCACGGCCTGCGCCGTGACCGTCACGCCGCCCACCGTGGCCGAGGTGACGATTTGATCGGCGCCGTTGCTGGTGCTGGTCTTGGGTGACACCACCACCCTGGCCACGCCCGAAGCGTCGGTGGCGACGGTCGATGCATCAAAGGCGGTGAGTCCGAATGACGAGGCCACGCCGACCACCGTACCGGCGCCCACGGCCAGCCCATTGGCGTCCTTCACCAGCACCGACAAAGTGGCAGGCGATGTGGCCGTCACGTTGGAATTGCTGGCGCTGAGGCTCATCGACGGCGAGTCGGCCAGCAGTTGCAGGACGAGTTGGCTGCTGACTGCGAAGCCGGCCACGGTGGCGCTGGCCATCAGGGTCTCGGCGGCCGTCACGGCAGCATTGGCGGGACGCACCGTGATCGTGGCGGTGCCGAAGCCATCGGTCACTGCCGAAGGCGCCGACAGGCTGAGGTTGCTGCCGACGGCATTGAACAGCACGGCCTGGTTGATCAGCAACTGGCCGGCTGCATTCTTGACCACAGCACGCACTGTCGCGGCGCCCGTCGAGGCGCGCAAGGTGGTCGAACTGCTGGTCAGGCCGATGGTCGGTACGCTGCCGGTCACGGTGAAACTGCCGCTGCCCTGCACGGTCGTGGTGCCGAGGTTGGCCATGGCCACTACCTCGTCGGCGCCGGAGAGACCGGCGTCGGCCGCCGTCAGCACGGCAGTGGCGCTGCCGCTGGCATCGGTCGCCACCGAGCTGACGCTGAGGTTGGCCAGGTTGCCACGCGCGGTTTTCAGGTCAACCACCTTGCCCGCCACCGGGCTGCCGGTGGCGTCGCGCACGGTGACGGTGACAGTGGCCGGGCTGGCCGCGGTGACCGTCGCCGAAGACAGCGCCACCGTCACGGTCGGGCTGGCTATGGTGCCCGTGCCGGAACCGGTACCCGAGCCACCGGATCCCGAGCCGGTGCCCGGTAGCACCAAGGTGCCCGCATCACCACCACCACCACCGCCGCAACCCACCAGCGCCGCTATCAGCAATCCGGCCACGCAGGACCTGATCTTCGCAAAACTCATGTCAAAACTCCCCATGGGGCTCTCTGTGCCGATGGCCAGGCGGTGATCAGCGCGCGGCGGCGCGATCGGTCACGATCTTGGGCGTGATGAAGATCAGCAGCTCGGTCTTGGTCGCCACCTTGGTGGTGTTGCGGAACAGCGCGCCCACATAGGGCACGTCGCCCAGCAGCGGCACCTTGTTGATGTCGGTGCTCTCGTTCTGGGTGAAGATGCCGCCGATCACCACCGTGCCACCGTTTTCCACCAGCACCTCGGTCTGCACATGCTTGGTGTCGATGGCAAAGCCCTGCGGCGTGGACTGTCCCACGCTGTCCTTGTTGATGTCCAGCGTCATGATCACGCTGCCTTCGGGCGTGATCTGCGGTTTGACCTCGAGCTTGAGGTTGGCCTTGCGGAACTGAATCGAGGTGGCGCCGCTGCTGGTGGCCACCTGGTACGGCAGTTCGGTGCCCTGCTCGATGATGGCCTTGTTCTGGTCGGCGGTGATCACCCGCGGGCTGCTGATGATCTTGCCCTTGCCGTCGGCTTCCAGCGCCGACAGCTCCAGGTTCAGGAAGCGGTTGGCCGCCGGACTGAACAGCGACAGCGCAAAGCTGGGCAGGCCTTCGGCGCCCGCGAACACCGAGTTGATGGTGTTGGCCGGCAGGTTGACAAACTGGGTGTTGGCATAGGAGTTGACGGCGCCGGGCTGCCTGGTCTGCGAGCCCACCGCGCCATAGTTGCCGCCGATGGTGACGTAGTTGCCGCCGCCGATCTTGTAGCCCGGAATGCCGCCCTGGATGCCGCGCACATCCGACGCGCCGAGCTTGATGCCCAGCGTGCGGCCGAACTTGTCGTCGGCCTCGACGATGCGGGCCTCGATCAGCACCTGGCGCACCGGGATGTCGATCTTGCCGATCAGCACCTGCACCTCTTCGAGCTTGCTGGGGATGTCGGTGACAAAGAGTTGGTTGGTACGGGTTTCGAAGATCACGCTGCCGCGCGGCGACAGGATGCGCTGCGTCTGTCCGGCGGTGCCGCCGGAGCCGGCGCCTCCGCCCCCGCTGCTGCTGGCGCTGGACTGCCCGCTCAGGCCCTTGGCCACTTCCTCGGCCTTGGTGTAGTTGAGCTGGAAGGACTGGGTGCGCACCGGCTCGAGCTCGGCGATCTTCTTCTTGGATTCCAGGTCCAACTGCTCCTTGGCGGCCAGTTCGTCCTTGGGCGCGATCCACAGCACATTGCCGCTCTTGCGCACGCCCAGGCCCTTGCTCTGCAGGATGATGTCCAGCGCCTGGTCCCAGGGCACGTCCTTCAGCCGCAGCGTGACGTTGCCGGTGACGGTATCGCTGGTCACCACGTTGAAGTTGGTGAAGTCGGCGATCACCTGCAACAGCGCGCGCACCTCGATGTTCTGGAAGTTCAGGCTCAGCTTCTCGCCGCTGAAGCCCGGCCCCTGGGTCAGCTTGTTCGGATCGACCTTCAGCGGCCGCACCTCGAGCACAAACTGGTTGTCGGTCTGGTAGGCGCTGTGCTCCCAGTTGCCACGGGGCTCGACCACCATGCGCACGCGATCACCGATCTGCACGCTCGACACGCTCTGGATCGGGGTGCCGAAGTCGGTCACATCGAGGCGGCGGCGCAGCGTCTCGGGCAGGCTGGAACGTAGGAATTCCACCACCAGGCTCTGCCCTTGGGTGCGGATGTCCACACCCACCTGGGTGCTGGCCAGCGCCACGATCACGCGCCCGGCGCCGTCGCTGCCGCGGCGGAAGTCGATGTCGCGCAGCGGTAGCTGTTCACGGTTCTGCGGCGGCGCAAAATGCAGCGCCTCACCCGCGCTGGAAGCCACTGCCGGGGCGGTATTGTTCTCCAGCACCACCACCAGCACATTGCCCTGCAGTTCGGCGCGGTAGCTGGCGGCTTGCCGCAGGTTCAGCACCAGCCGGGTGCGATCACCGGCTTGGGCGATGGCCACGCTGCGCAGATTGCCCTGGTTGATATCGACCACCGATTTGCCGGTGGCGTTGCCCACGGCGGGCAGATCCAGCGCCACCCGCGGCGGCGTCTGCACTGCAAAGCCGGTGGGCACGGCCGCCAGCGGCTCGGACATCTCGATACGCACCACCTCGGCCCCGGCCTGCTGGGTGCTGGTGATGGTCTTGATGGTGTTCTGCGCCAGCGCAAACACCGGCGCGGCGCTTGCCAGCAGGAAGATGGCAAGCCGATTGCGCCACTTGGGCATGATTCTGGTCTCCTGCGGATGGTTCACTGCGCCTTCTCCTGGCCGCGTTCCTGCAATTGCAGCGTGGAATTGCGCTCGGTCCACTCTCCGGCAGCGTCCTGCACGATCTCGCGCAGGGCCACCTCGGTCTCGTTGATCGTCATCACTCGCCCGAAGTTCTGGCCCAGGTAATCACCGGCCTTGACCTGATAGAGCAGGTTGTCCACCCGCAGCAGCGCAAACGGTTTGCCGGCCTTGTTGACGCTGCCGACCATGATCATCGAATCCAGCGGGTAAGACTCCAGCGGTTCCTTGCGTCGGTTCATTTCGGCGGCCAGCAGCGAATTGGGCTGCCGCGCCTCTTGCTTGAGCGCCACACTGAGCTTTTGCATGCTGAACGGGTCAACCTGCTGCGCATTGGCATATGGCACCGGGTCGAACTTCTTGGGCGGTGCCAGTGGCGGCACACTGGGGCGCGCCTCGCGGCGTTGCTGGTCCATCCAGACCGACAATTCATCGGCATGGTCATCACAAGCCGCCAGCAGTGACAGCGCAGCGCACAGCGCCAACAGGCCGAGACGGGCCGGCCCGCGTCCGTGTCCGCGAGGCTTGGCCGCTTGCGCCGGCGCAGGAATCAGGGTCACCGGGCTCATTTGCGCAGCACCTTGTTCTTGGCCTCGGTCTCGCGCAACTTGCGCACCTCGGTCAGCTCGGCGGCATCCAGATAGCGGTAGGTGCGCGCGACGGCGTCCATGGTCAGTGCGCCGCCGGCATCCTTGCCCGGATTGATGGTCAGGTTGTGCAGGGTGACCACGCGCGACAGGTTGGCCACGTCGGCAGTGAAGGCGCCGATGTCGTGGAAGCGGCCTGACACCCGCAAGGTAATCGGCAGCACCGCGTAGTAGTCCTTGATCTCCACCTGCCCCGGCCTGAACAGCTCGAACTGCAGGCCGCGGCCGATGCCGGCCTGGTTGATGTCGGACAGCAGCGCGTCCATCTCGGCCTTGCCAGGCAGCTGGCGTTCGAGCTGGATCACGTACTCCTGCACCTGCTGTTTCTGCTTTCGCAGCTCCGACAGGTTGACGGCCTGGCGCAGCTTGGCCCGGAAATCGTCCTTCAAGCCGGGCTCGATCTTGTGCGCCGCCTCCAGCTCATCGGCCGCGCCGGACACCATGCCAAACCAGCCCAGCGCCAGCGCGGCCAAGCCGGCGGCTACCCAGGCCAGCACCTTGGGCAGCAATGGCCACTGGCCCGGCTGCTTGGGATTGAGGCTGTCGAACTGGGCTTGCGCCCGCGCCAGCATCGAGCCCATGTCGATGTTCATCGGGCGGGTATCGCCGCTCACCGCACCACTCCGTTCATGCCAATGGCTCCGCTCATGCCGGCTTGCCTGCAGCCGCGCCACTGGCCGGCCGGCTCGGCGCCGACGCCGCCGACTCGGGCTGCTTGATCGACACCCGCACGGAAAACTCGAACAAGCGCCGCCGCTCACGCGCAGCCGCAGCAGCCGCCGCGCCCACGCCCGCCGCGGGCTCCCGGGTAACGGCGCGGATCTCGACCAGTTCCATGCGGTCCAGCCAGGGTGAATCGTTCTGTGCGTTGCGCAGAAACTCCGACACCCGTTCGTTGGTCTGGGCCACGCCGCTGATCTGCACCGTGTCGTCGGTCTGCTTCACACTGACCAGGTAGATGCCCTCGGGCGTGAGCCGAACCAACTCATCGAGCAAGTGCACCGGCACGTTGCGGTTGAGCTGAAGATCTTCCACGGCGCCCTGCCTGGCCTTCAGGCCTTCGATCTCGCTGCGCAGGTTGGCAATGTCCTTGATCTGCGCCTCCAGCTTGCCGATTTCCTCGCGCAGGAAGTTGTTGCGCGCCTGCTGCTGCTGCGTCAGTTGCTGCAGGCCGGCGAACCACAGGCCGGCCACCAGCACGCCGCAGGCCGCGGCGACACCCAGGCCAACGAAGAACGCTTGCCGCTTCTGGCGACGCCGTTCTTCGCGGTGCGGCAGGAGGTTGATGAGGATCATGAACGTTTCGCCGGTCCGGGCTGCCCGCGGGCCATCATTTCACGAACCTGCGCATCGCCAGGCCACAGGCGGTCAGGTAGGAGGGAGACTCCTTGCGCACCTTGGTTTCCTTGACGCTGGAGGCGATCTTCATGCCCTCGAAGGGGTTGACCACCATCGACGCAAAGCCGGTCAGGTCGGTGACCTTGTCCTTCAGCCCCGGCAGCGCGGCGGTGCCGCCAGCCAGCATCACATAGTGCACCTTGTGGTGTGGCGTGCTGGTGAAGAAGTACTGCAGCGCGCGGCCGATCTCCTGCGACAGGCTGTCGACAAAGGGCGTCAGCACCTGACTCTCGTAGTCCTCCGGCAGGTCACTGGCCATTTTTTTCTGCTCGGCCTCCTCGAAGGAGAAGCCGTACTGGCGCGAGATCAAGGTGGTGAGCTGCGAGCCGCCAAAGGCCTGGTCGCGGTCATAGAGCATCTCACCCTCACGCAGCACCTTCAGGCTGGTAGTGTCGGCGCCGATCTCGAACAAGGCCACCAGCGCGTCGCGGCCTTGGTTGGGCAAGGTATCGACGATGCGGCTCATCGCCAACAGCGAAGCATGGCTTTCGATGTCGAGCACCACCGGCTTCAGGCCGGCAGCTTCGGCCAGGCCTTGGCGATCCTGCACGCGCTCTTTGCGCGAGGCGGCGATCAGCACCTCGACATCGCCGCCCGAGGTCGGGCTGGGGCCGATGACGCAGAAGTCGAGGCTGACCTCGTCGAGCGAAAACGGGATGTACTGGTTGGCCTCGGTCTCGACCTGCAGTTCCAGGTCGTCGTCGCGCAGGCCGGCGGGCAGATTGATGCGCTTGGTGATCACCGCCGATTGCGGCATCGCCATCACCACCTGGCGCGTCTTGGTGCCGCTCTTGGCCACCAGCTTGCGCACCGCGGTAACCACCTCGTCGAACTTCTCGATCTGGCCGTCGGTGATCCAGCCCTTCTCGAAAGGCTCCGAAGCCAGGCGCTCCAGCACGTACTCACCCGACCCCGACAAGCCGAGTTCGACCAGCTTGGCGCTAGACGAACTGATGTCCAGCCCGATCATCGGCACATGCTTGCGACCCAACAGCAGGTCCAGAAGGCTCACGGAAGGTCTCTCCCAACGGGCAAAAAACGGGTGGAATACTTAAGAAGTTACTTCAATGCTAGCAGTAAAGCCTTTGTAGCCCAAAGGAAAATGGACTTTCAAGACCCCTCAAGCGTTGCGATCAACCGACGCATTTTGCGGTAGTGCGCCAGGGTCTCCTGCCCGGCCTCGGCCGGCAGTCGTTGGCCGGCGCGTCGCACTCCGGCGGCAGCAGGCCACCGCGGGCTCACCCGGGGGCTTTCTATACACTCCCGCAGACCATGAGTGATTCTGAGCGCGCCAAGTCGGCGCCCCCCAAGGCCGCGGCACCTTCCGGCGGGCCGATGCGTCTAATGTTGCGCGGTTTTGGCGGCTTGCTTGCCGCCGGCGTGGCGGCTTGCCTGGCTTTGCTGCTGCTGCTGGCGATTGCGCTGGCGGTGGCCTACCCCAACCTGCCCGAGATCAGCGGCCTGGCCGATTACCGGCCCAAGCTGCCACTGCGCGTGCTGTCGTCGGACGGCGTGCTGCTGGGCGAGTTCGGCGAGGAGCGCCGCATCTTCACGCCGATCGAGCAGATTCCGCGGGTGATGCAGGACGCGGTGCTGGCGATCGAGGATGCGCGCTTCTACCGCCACGACGGCGTTGATTACCTGGGCGTGCTGCGCGCCGCGGTGGCGCAGTTCAACAAGGCCAAGAGCCAGGGCGCGTCGACCATCACGATGCAAGTGGCGCGCAATTTCTACCTGTCCACCGAAAAAACCTTCACCCGCAAGATCTACGAGATCCTGCTGGCACTGAAGATCGAGCGCAGGCTGAGCAAGCCGCAAATCCTAGAGCTCTACATGAACCAGATCTTCCTGGGGCAGCGGGCCTACGGCTTTGCCGCCGCCAGCGAGATCTATTTCGGCAAGCCGCTGGCCAAGGTGACGATCGCCGAGGCCGCGATGCTGGCCGGCCTGCCGCAGGCGCCCAGCGCCTACAACCCGATCAGCAACCCGCAGCGCGCGGCGCGGCGCCAGCAGTACATCATCGACCGCATGGAGGTCAACGGCTTCATCACCGAGGAACAGGCCATCCAGGCTCGGGCCGAGACGCTGAAGCTGCGGCCAGCGGTCGAGTCGGCGGTGCATGCCGAGTACGTGGCCGAGGCGGTGCGGCAACTGGTGTCGAGCCAGTACGGCGCCGAGACCACCACCCGCGGCTTGAATGTCTATGTCACGGTAGACGCCGCCGACCAGGCCGTGGCCTACCGGGCGCTGCGTCGCGGCCTGCTGGACTACGAGCGCCGCCAGCATTACCGCGGCCCGGAAGACCATGTGCTGCTGCCCGCCGACCCCAAGGAGCTCGACACACGCATCGCCGAAGCGCTGGCCGACCATCCCGACAACGACGAGTTGAAGGCCGCCGTGGTGCTGGAGGCCTCGCCGCGCAAGGTGGTGGCGGTGCTGCTGTCGGGCGAGAGCATCACCATCACCGGCGACGGCCTGAAGCCGGTGGAATCGGGCCTGGCCGACAAGGCCGAACCCCGCAAACAGATCCGCCGCGGCGCGGTAGTGCGTGCGGTACGCGGCGCCAAGGGGGAATGGACGCTGACCCAGCAACCCGAAGTGGAAGGCGCCTTCGTCGCCATCAATCCGCAGACCGGCGCCATCCGTGCCCTGGTGGGCGGCTTCGACTTCGGCAAGAGCAAGTTCAACCATGTCACCCAGGCCTGGCGGCAGCCGGGCTCCAGCTTCAAGCCCTTCATCTACTCGGCAGCGCTGGAAAAGGGCTTCACCGCGCAGACAGTGGTCAACGACGCCCCGCTGTTCTTCGACGCCAGCACCACCGGCAGCCAGCCCTGGGAGCCCAAGAACTACGACGGCAAGTTCGACGGGCCGATGGCGCTGAAGACGGCGCTGGCCAAGTCCAAGAACATGGTGTCGATCCGGGTGCTGCAGTCCACCGGCCTGCAGTTTGCGCAGCAGTGGATTGGCCGGTTCGGCTTCGAGGCCGACAAGCACCCCGCCTACCTGACGATGGCGCTGGGCGCCGGCTCGGTCACACCACTGCAGATGGCCAGCGCCTACAGCGTATTCGCCAACGGCGGCTACCGCGTCAACCCAATGCTGATCACCCGTATCACCGACGACAAGGGCCGGGTGCTGCAGGAAAGCCCGCCGCCGGTCATCGACGAGACCATGCGCACGCTGGACGCGCGCAACGCCTTCGTGATGACCCAGTTGCTGGGTGAGGTGGCGCGCTCGGGCACTGCAGCGCGGGTCTACAGCACGTTCAAGCGCATGGATCTGGCGGGCAAGACCGGCACCACCAACGACTCGATGGACGCCTGGTTCGCCGGCTTCCAGCCGAACCTGGCCGCGGTGGTGTGGATAGGCTACGACAACCCGCGCAAGCTGGGTGACCGCGAGACCGGCGGTGGCCTGGCCTTGCCGGTATGGTTGGAATACATGGCCCACGCGCTGCGCCAGTTGCCCGAGACGCCGATGCCGGTGCCCGAAGGCCTGACGATGCAGAACGGCGACTGGGTGTTCAGCGAGTTTGCCGCCGGCGCCGGCATCAGCAGCGTGGGCCTGGAAGACCAACTGCCCAAGCCGGCATCCGAGACCGAACGCAAGAGCATCCTCGACCTGTTCCGCTAGCGCGGCGTTGGCTCAGGGCGGATTGAACACCAGCGGCTGTCCGGCCTGTCCGCTGGCATGCTGTGACAGCGCGGCAAAGAACTCGCTGCTGTCGCGGGTGTCCAGCCAGCGGCCGTCGACAAACCGGTAGTGGTGGCCACCGCCACGCGCCGCCAGCCACAGCTCGTGCAGCGGCGGCTGGGTGTTGAGGATGATCTTGCTGTTGTCGGGCAGGGTCAGTTCCAGCAGGCCGCCGGTGCGCTGGCTGTCGATGTCGACAGTGTCGGCATCCAGCCAGCGGTCGACGGTGGCCTCGATCACCGCCAGCACCTCGGACGTCAAGCGGTGGAATTCGCTGTCACTCAGCGGCGTGGCGTCGGGCGGCGTTAGGGCAGGTGCCGAGGTCATGGTCGATAGAATCCGGGCGATGAACGATGTTTCGAGTTTAGCGAGCCGCCTCGGCCGCGCTGCCAAGGCGCGGGTGACCCTGCTGGCGGCGCTACCGGCGGCGCCATTGGCGGCACTGATGGCGGCACTGTTGGCCGGCGCTGCCCTGCTGGCCGGTTGCGGCCAGAAAGGCCCGCTGACGCTGCCCAAGCCCCCTGCCAGCGCTGCGTCCGCCGCGGCCCCGAAATGACCCGCCCATCTCTTCCCGGCGCGCCGTTTCTGGCCCGTCAGGGCGCCGACCTGTGGCTGGACGGCGTCAAGCTGGCCGAACTGGCCGCCGAACACGGCACGCCGCTGTATGTCTATTCGCGCGGCGCGATGTTGGCCGCGGCGGCCGCCTACCTGAAGGCGCTGGCCGGTCGGCCGCACCTGCTGTGTTACGCGATGAAGGCCAATTCCAGCCTGGCGGTGCTCAAGACCTTTGCCGAGCTGGGCCTGGGCTTCGATATCGTCTCGGGCGGCGAACTGGCCCGCGTGATCGCCGCCGGCGCCGACCCGGCCAAGGTGGTCTTCTCCGGCGTCGGCAAGACCCGCGCCGAGATGCGCAGCGCGCTGCAGGCCGGCGTGAAGTGTTTCAACGTCGAGAGCGACAGCGAACTCGACAGCCTGTCCGAGGTGGCCACCGCGCTGGGCCGCACCGCGTCGATCAGCCTGCGTGTCAACCCGGACGTCGATGCGCAGACGCACCCCTACATCTCCACCGGCCTGAAGGGCAACAAGTTCGGCGTCGCCCATGAGCAGGCGCCTGCGGTCTACCGCCGCGCCGCCGCGCTGCCCGGCATCCATGTGACCGGCATCGATTGCCACATCGGTTCGCAGATCACCAGCGTGGCGCCCTACCTGGACGCGCTGGACCGGCTGCTTGACCTGATCGAACAGGTCGAAGCCGATGGCGTGGCCATCCACCACATCGACCTCGGCGGCGGCCTGGGCATCACCTACACCGACGAGCAGCCGCCGGCCGCCGATGTGCTGGTCAGCGCGTTGCTGGCGCGCATCGACGCCCGCGGCCATGGCCACCGCGAGGTGCTGATGGAGCCCGGCCGCTCGCTGGTCGGTAATGCCGGCGTGCTGCTGACCGAGGTGCTGGTGCTCAAGCCTGGCACAGCGGGTGAAGGATCGAAGAACTTCTGCATCGTCGATGCGGCGATGAACGACCTGGCCCGTCCGGCGCTTTACGAGGCCTGGATGGGCATCGTGCCCTGCCATCAGCGCGCCGGTGAAGCGCCGCTATGGGACGTCGTCGGCCCGGTCTGCGAATCCGGCGACTGGCTGGGCCGCGACCGCGCGCTGGCGCTGCAGCCGGGTGACCTGCTGGCCGTGCTGTCAGCCGGCGCTTACGGCATGACCATGGCCAGCAACTACAACACCCGGCCGCGTGCCGCCGAGGTGATGGTCGATGCCGGCACGTCCCGGCTGATCCGCCGCCGCGAGACGGTGGCCGACCTGTTCCGCGACGAACTGCTGCCCGACTGAGCGCTGTTGAACCTAGATTCCGCAGTTGAACACGCCCGAGTGGGCTGCGATGCGGTGCGCCAGCAAGGCGCGACGACGCTGCGGGCTCATGCCCGCGAGGAGGAGCAACGCCGCTGGCGTGCCGTAGCGCAGCTCAATCGGGTGTGTAGCGCGCTCACCCAAAGGGTGAACGTGGTCGTGAGTACAAAATTGAGCGTTCATGCGGTGTGGCCAGCGGTTTCAAGCGGTCAACTGCGGAATCTAGG
>JBBQZM010000023.1:0-27575 GCA_038207685.1 Burkholderiales bacterium | reverse complement strand
GTCGCTGGCGTTTTCGCTCAGCACTTCGGTGCGCCAGCCCTGGCGCTCGCAGAAACGCAGGTACATGCGAACCAGGTCGCCGGCAAACAGCGCCGACTCGTCACCACCGGTGCCGGCGCGGATTTCGACAAACGCATTGCGCTCGTCATCCGGGTCACGCGGCAGCAGGGCGGCCTGCAGTTCGGCCAGCAGGCGCTGCAAGTCGGCCTCGGCGGCGCCAATTTCCTCGCGCGCCATCTCGGCCATGTCGGCCTCCTGGCCAGGCTGGGCCAGCATTTCGCGCGCTGACACCAGATCGGCCTCGCGCTGCTCATAAGCCTCGAAGCGCTGCACCAGCGCGGCGGCCTCGGCCTGCTCGCGCGCCACGCTGCGGTAGCGGTTGATGTCCTGGCTCAGCGCCGGGTCGGCCAGGTGCGCGTCCAGTTCGGCCAGGCGCATGGCCAGGCGTTGCAACTGCAGTCGAAGGGTGTCTTTCATCGGCGTGGGCGGGCGGCGGCGGGGTTGCAGTCAGGCGGCATGGGCGCGGCAGGCCATGCTGGCCAGCGCGCATTTGCCGGGCCGAACAGCTAGGGGTTGTCGTCCGCCGCAGGGTTGCGGGCGGTCTGGCGCAGAAACAGCCGCGAGACGGTCTGCGCCATCAGCTGCCGGGCCTCGCCGTCGCTGGCATGCAACTCGGCCAGCGGGCCGTGCAGCATCTTCTGGGTGAGGCCGCGTGACAGCGCTTCGAGCACGGTGTCGATCGCCTCGCCGCGGGCCAGCAGTTTGCGGGCGCGTGCCAGCTCGATGCTGCGCCAGTCATCGGCCTGGGCATGCAGGGCCTGGATCAACGGCACGGTGGCGCGCTGGTCCAGCCAGTGGGTGAAGCTTTGTACGCCGGCGTCGATGATGGCCTCGGCCTGGGCCACCGCGGCCTGGCGCTTCTCGCCGGCCGACTGCACCGCCGCCGACAAGTCGTCGACGGTATAGAGGTAGACATCGGACAGGCCACCGACTTCGGGCTCGATGTCGCGCGGCACGGCCAGGTCAACCATGAACATTGGCCGGTGGCGTCGTGCCTTCAGTGCGCTGCGCACGGCGCCCAGGCCGATGATCGGCAGGCTGCTGGCGGTGCAGGAGACGATGGCGTCGAACTCATGCAGGCGCTGCGGCAGATCGGCCAGGCGCAGCGCCTCACCGCCAAAGCGGCCGGCCAGCTTCTCGCCGCGCTCGAGCGTGCGGTTGGCAATCGCCATGCTCTTGGGCGAGCGGGCGGCAAAGTGGGTGGCCACCAGCTCGATCATCTCGCCGGCGCCGACAAACAGGATGTTGATGTCGCTCAGGTCTTCGAACAGCTGCGCCGCCAGCCGTACCGAGGCGGCGGCCATGCTGATGCTGTGCGAGCCGATCTCAGTCGAACTGCGCACATCCTTGGCGACCGAGAACGAGCGCTGGAACAACTGGTGCAGCGTGGTGCCCAGGGTGCCGGCGGCGCTGGCCTCGCGCACTGCCTGCTTCATCTGGCCGAGGATCTGTGGCTCACCCAGCACCATCGAATCCAGCCCCGAGGCCACGCGGAAGGCATGGCGCGCCGCGTCGCGGTGCTCCAGCACATAAGTGTGCTGGCGCAGTTGCTCACCGGTCACATTGCCCTGCGCGGCCAGCCAGTCGATCGCCGGCGTGACCAGCGCGTTGACCTGCGCCGGCTCGGCCGCCACGTACAACTCGGTACGGTTGCAGGTGGACAGCAGCGCCGCTTCGGGCAGGGCGCGCATCAGGCGCTCGCGAAAGCCGCGCAGCGCCGGTGAGAGCTGTTCGGGCGCAAACGCAAACCGGCCGCGCAGGTCAAGCGGCGCGGTCGTGTGGTTCAGGCCCAGGGTGAACACGCTCATGGTGCGATTATAGAATTTGGCGCTGTTTGAGCAGGGCTCATTAAGGCATTGCTGCGACCCCTGTAATGTTGATTCAAATCAAGCGAAACCGCCGTGACCCTCGACTTCTCTCCAATCCGCCGCTGATGGACCCCCTCGACCTGCTTTGGCACCTGTTGAACCTGGTGGCGCCGGCCGCGGGGTTGGGGGTCATCGCGGCATCGCTGGCCAAGCTGCTGTGGCGGCGCGAACTGGCCGCCGTGCGCTGGCAACGGCTGGCCGGCTGGGGCGGTGCCGCCGCGTTGCTGGCGCTGCTGGGCGGCCTGGTGATCAGTGGCCGCGATGGCCGCATGCTGACCTATGGGGCGATGGTGCTGGCGACTGCGCTGGCGCTGTGGTGGGTGGGCTTCGGACCGCGCCGCCGCTGAGCTTGGTTGTTGCCGCCCTCAGGCCGCCAGCGTCTGGTCCTGGGTCAGCAGTTCACCACGCAGCGAGTGTGGCAAGGCCTGGCTGATGCGCACATCGAGCAGTTGGCCTTGCAGCCGTGCCGGCAGCGCGCCAGCGCCGAAGTTGACGATGCGGTTGCATTCGGTGCGGCCCATCAGTTCGGCTTCGCCATTGGCGCCCGGCCGGCGGCTGGGGCCCTCGACCAGAATGGTCTGCACCGTGCCGACGCGGCTGGCGCTGATGCGCTGTACGTTGCTTTCGATCAGCGCCTGAAGCTGCTGCAGGCGCTTGAGCTTGAGCGTTTGCGGCGTGTCATCGGCCAAGGCCGCCGCCGGAGTGCCCGGCCGGGCACTGAAGACGAAGCTGAACGACGCGTCGTAGCCGATCTGCTCGATCAACGTCAGCGACTTCTGGTGGTCGTCCTCGGTCTCGCCGGGAAAACCGACGATGAAGTCGGTGGACAGGCTGATGTCGGGGCGCACGACGCGCAGCTTGCGGATGATGCTTTTGTACTCCAGCACGGTGTAGCCGCGCTTCATGGCCATCAGGATGCGGTCGGCACCATGCTGCACCGGCAGGTGCAAGTGGTTCACCAGCTTGGGCAGGCGGCCGTAGGCCTCGATCAGGCGCTGGCTGAACTCGTTGGGATGGCTGGTGGTGTAGCGGATGCGTTCAATGCCGGGGATCTCGTGCACATACTCCAGCAGCAGCGCGAAATCAGCGATCTCGGCGCTTCCTTTGGCATCTCGGCCCATGCGGCCGCGGTAGGCGTTGACGTTCTGGCCCAGCAGGGTCACTTCCTTGACACCCTGGTCGGCCAGGCCGGCCACCTCGGTGAGCACGTCGTCGAAGGGGCGGTGCACTTCCTCGCCGCGGGTATAGGGCACAACGCAGTACGAGCAGTACTTGCTGCAGCCCTCCATGATCGAGACAAAGGCCGACGCGCCCTCGGTCTTGGCCGGCGGCAGGTGGTCGAACTTTTCGATCTCGGGAAAGCTGATGTCGACCTGCGCCCGGCCCTGGGTCTGGCGCTGGGCCAGCAAGGCGGGCAGGCGGTGCAGGGTCTGCGGGCCGAACACCACGTCGACATAGGGCGCGCGGTCGAGGATGGCCGCGCCTTCCTGGCTGGCGACACAACCGCCAACGCCGATCATCACGCCCTTGGCCTTGAGGTGCTTGACGCGGCCGAGGTCGGAGAACACCTTCTCCTGCGCCTTCTCGCGGATTGAGCAGGTGTTGAACAGGATCAGATCGGCCTGTTCGGGGTCGGTGGTGGGCTCGTAGCCTTCGGCCACCCGCATCACGTCGGCCATCTTGTCGGCGTCGTATTCGTTCATCTGGCAGCCGAAGCTGCGGATGTAGACCTTCTTTGTCATGGGGTGCTCGCGATGTTTGTCATGGCCGTTAGCGAAACTCGGCTTTCATGCTGCCAGTAGGCGCCAAGCAGGAACGAATCTGCGGCCAGCAAGCTGCCGCCGCGGAACCGGCTTCGCCGGGCCGCCGGGGGCCGCCCCCTTGGGGGGGAGCGCCGCAGGCGCTTTGGGGGGGATTCATCTAGCGGCGCGTCCAGGTCTGGGCGGCTGGGTTGAACAGCCAGCGCTGGGCTTCCTCGGGCGCGGTCGGCCAGGGCTTGCGCGCGGCTTCTTCGGGGGTGAGGATCCACACGTCGTGCACCAGGCCCGCCGGCTCACGGGTGTAGTGCACCAGCAAGGGCTGGCCGGCCAGCGAGGCCGACAGCTGCACCATGTTGTTGGCCCCGCGGATGCGCGAGCCCGGTGACAGCCGCGCCGGCTCGCCATTGAGCTGCACATCGGGCGGCTGGATGACCACCAGTTCACCACGCAATGCGGTGGCCGGGAACGGGCGCGATGTCTGCGCCGCCACCGACGTGGCCAGCAGGGCCGGCACGGCCAAGCCGAGCAGGGCTTTGAGAGCACAGCGGTTCATGGTGTGGATCCAGGGGCTGTGGAGAACAAACTGACGGTCGCCGCCAGCGGCTGACGAGCGAGCAAAACGGCCTGGGCAGGGCGCCCAAGCCTTGCTTCAAGTTTACCCGGTCGAGCGGCAGTCCACGCCGCGCTGGCGCCAGGCCAAGGCGCAGATCATGCCCGCCGCAGCAGGCGCACGTGCATCGGACGCCTGAAGTGCGCACCGCCGGCGCCGGCATGGGGCTCGAAGGCGGCGCGTACCTGCGCGAGTTTTGCATCGTCGATGCGGTGGTCGGCAAAGGTCGGCCGCATCAAACGCTGCTCGAAGTCGTCGAAACTCTTGAACGTCACCGGCATGTCGAAGCGCTGCTCAGCCACTTGGGTCCAGGGGCCCGTGCGCAGCGCCTCATCCACCGCTGCCTGCGCAGCGGCGCGCACCACGCCTTCTTCATTGAACAGGCGGATCAGTTCGTTGAAGACACCGTCGTAGACCGGCTCCGACACGTACAAGTGGCCGCCCGGCCGCAGTACACGGGCCACTTCAGCCAGCGCCTGCGCCATCGATGCCATCGGCACGTGATGCAGCGATTTCAGCATCAAGGCCAGGTCGAAGCGGGCATCTTCAAACGGGATGGCCTGGGCCACGCCGGCCATGAAGTGAAGACCGGTCTGCGGCGCGGCGAGGTTCTTGGCATGCTGGCGCGCGTCCACTTCCAGCCCCGTCACGCGACTGTCCGGATGGCGCTGCAGCAGTTGGCGGGCCAGGCCGGCGGCGCCGCAGCCCAGCTCGATGATGTCCTGGCCGGCCAGCGGCGCCAACTCGGTCAGCAGTTGCAGTTCGTCGTCGATCAGGGGCGCAGTGTCGGTGGCAAGCGGCATGGTGACTTTGGGGTTGGGGTTGGGGTTCACGTACAGCGTCACGGCTTGGCGCGCAGTATCCGCAGCCGGCTTTCCAGCGCGGCAGCGTTGAGCACACCAAAGTGCGCATCGACCTGGCGGCCGCGGGCATCGTAGAACAAGGTTGTCGGCAGGCCGCGCGAGCCAACGGCCGGCCCGAGCCTGGAGGCAGCGTCGAGCAGCACCTCGCGCAGCGGCAGCCCCTGGTCCGTGAGGAAGGTGCGCACTGCCGTGGCCGATTCGCCCTGGTTGACGAAGAGAAAGCCGATGCCGCTTTCGCGCTGCTGTGCTGCCGCGAGGACTGGCATTTCCTGCCGGCATGGACCGCACCAACTGGCCCACAGGTTGACGACCACCGGGCGCCCTTGCGCCGCCTGCGCGAGACTCATCGACTGGTCTGCGTCCAAGGGGGTGAATGCCAGGTCAGGCCAGCTGCGTGTCTCGCCCATGCCCGTCGCCGCGGCGCCGGCAAACCAGAGTGCCACGCCTGCCAGTACGCCTGCCGCCAGCGGGCGACGCAGCGCCGGTGCGCGCAAGCCGCGGATCAGCAGCCAGGCGCTGCCAGCGAGTGCGCCCGTCAGCGTATGCCAGCCGCCGTCGCGCAGGTCCAGCGCCGACCAGGGTGAGGCCGTCAGGTAGGCGTCGGCATTCAGCGCCAAATGCGCCAGGCGTGCCGCCAGCAGGCCCAACCCGGCTGCTTGGAACACCGCATTGCCGGCCATCACGGCCCGATGCCTGTCGCCGCTGCGCACCGCCATGCGCGACGCCAGCCAGGACGCCGCCCACACCGCGCACAGCAGCAACATGGGGGCCACCGGCAAAGCCACGGGGCCGAGAGAGATGGAGATCATGTGGTCAAGCGCCCTTGTCCGAAGAGGCAGCCAAGGGCGTGGCAAAGGCCATGCGCAGAAAGTCCACCAGCGTTGGCGCATGCGGCGCCAGGGCCTCGCGCAGATCGTGGTCGCCTGCCACCAGCAACAGCCTGGCCTGCGGCGAGGCCGCACACAAGCGCCGGGCATCGTCAACCGGCACGGTGTCGTCCGACTGGCCGTGCACCAGCAACACCGGACAGCGCACGCGGGTCAAGCTGGCCAGCGGTGCGATGTCATCGAAGCTTGCGCCGATCACCCGCTGCACATGGCGCATCACGTACCAGCCGAGCGGCACATAGGGCACGCGTTTCTCGGCCAGGAAGCGCCGCATCACTTCCAGCGGGTGCGCAAAGGCCGACAGGCTGACGACGGCGCGCACATCGTGATGATGCGCCGCGTGCAGCAGTGCGGCGGCGGCGCCGACCGAGTGGCCCAGCAAGGCCAGGCGATCGGCGGCGATGCCGGGCTGCTGGCGCAGCCAGTCCAGGCCGGCGGCAATGTCCTCGGCGAAACGCGGCATCGAGGTGAAGGCCTCGTCATCGCTGCGGCCATGGCAGCGTGCATCGATCAGCAGCACCGCGAAGCCGGCGCTGTATAGCGGCAGCACCACCGGCCACATCGTTGACGCGTTGGCGCCCCAGCCGTGCATCACCAGCACGGCCGGCACAGGCCGCGCGCTTGCCGGCGCAGGCGTTACCCACCAGCCGAAGAGTTGCTTGCCGCGCGGCCCGGGGATGCGCACTTCACCGACACAAGCGGCCGCAATGCCGTGCGCTGCGGGCCCTGGGCCGTGCGATGTGCGTGGCGCGCGCAGACCCCGCAGGATGGCGACATGCGCCAAGCCGCGCAGGCCCCACAGCCCCGCGGCGGCCGCGGCCAGGCTCAGCGCGACGGCCACGCCAGGCCGTTTTGATCGGCGACGCCGGCGCCGCGCCGCCGCGCACCGGCGGCCCAGCGCGGGAGTGGCTGGCGTGGGCCGGGTGGGCGCGATGTGTCAGGGCTGGGCATAGCGGCCACTGCTTCAACGGTAGGCACGCAGGTAGCGCCATTCGAAGAAGCGCTTGGCCCAGTGGAAGAGACGCGTCGCGGGCAGCAGCAGATTGCGTTGCGGCGTGCGGTAGACCAGGGTGCCCTGCGCGATGGCGTCGACGATGCAGATCAGCTCGACCTTGAAGGTGTCGTTCACCGACCGGCCAGCCAGATCGCCCAGCAGATTGGCGGCGGCAGCCGCCGCCTGCAGGTCGGCCATGTGGGCCTGCTTGGGCATCCAGTCGGGCCCGGGAAAGCTGCCCGAGTCGCCGGCCACATAGACCCGCTGCAGGCCGGGCACCCGGCAATGCGCGTCGGCCTGGATCAGCCCGCCGGGTGAGCGCGGCAGCACCGTGCCGTCGAACCAGGCATTGCCGGTCATGCCGGGCATGAACAGGATCAGGTCGGCCGCAAAGGCGCCGCCCTCGGTCACCACCTGGCCGGCCTCGAAGCGGCTGAGCTTGTGGCCCAGGTGGGTGCGGATGCCGCGGCGTGCCATTTCGGCCAGCAGGTGGGTCACGGCCTTCGGCCCCAGGCGGTTGCCGGGCTGCGCGGCGGGGCTGAAGAAGACGAGTTCGAAGCGGTCTCGGCGGCCCTCGCGACGCAGCTGCTCGTCGATGCAGAACAGGAACTCGAACATCGGCCCGCCGCGCATCGCGCTCGGCTCGGCCGGGTTGCCCGCGAAGCCCATGGCAATGCTGCCGCCCGGCATCTCGCGCAGACGGTCGCGTATGTGCTCGGCCGCAGTGATGCCTTCGCAGGGCGTGATGGCATGCGCGATGCCGGGCAGCTTCTTCAGGAAGCGCCCGCCGGTGGCGATGACCAGCGCGTCATTGGCGACGTCGCCCGCGGTGGTGTGCACGGTGCGCGCATCGGCAGACAGGCCGGTCACCTCGGCGGCATGGAACTGGATATCCATCCGGCGCAGGAAGTTGTCGAGCGGGATGACGAGCTGCTCGCGCCGCCGCAGCCCGCTGGGAATCCAGATGATGCCGGGCAGGTAATGCAACTCGGCGCGTGGCGCGATCAGCGTGATCCGGGCCTGGCGATCGTGGCGGCGCAGCGCCCGGATCGTCGAAAGGCCTGCGAAACCGGCGCCAAGCACGGTGATTCGGGCCGCCGTGCCGGTGCTCATGTAGTCTCTTTCAGCCGGGTCATCAGCCGGCGCAACGCCGCACTGGCCAGCTCGCAGGCCGTGCGCACCGCGGTGTTGTCGCTGGCCATGGCGCTCAGCATCGCCTGGGCAGCCTGCGGGCTGCAGATGCCCAGCAGCCGCTGCGGATGGCTGTCGAGTCGCAGCTTTTGCTTGAGCGTGGCCTGCACATAGCCCTCGCTGACGATGCTCATTCGCTCAGCCGCAAGGGCCGAGCGCAGGGTCTCGATGGCGGGGTCGATGGGCAGGTCCAGGTCGATGGTGAAGGCATAGGGTGTGTTCATGGCTGGCCTCCAATGGCTGAGCTTGGTCAGGCCTGGGCCTCGTCGCCGACGACGATGCGTGCGTCGCTGATGAAGCGGTACGGCGGGATCTCGAGGTTGGTGGGCGCTGGCTTGTCCTTGAACACGCGCCCGGCGCCGTCGAAGGTGGAGCCGTGGCAGGGGCAGAAGAAGCCCCCCGGCCAGTCGGCCGGCAGGCTCGGGTTGGCAACGCCCGCGGGTGCATTGCTGGGTGAGCAGCCCAGGTGCGTGCAGATGCCGATGGCGACGAAGATCCCGGGTTTGATCGCGCGGGCCGCGTTCTTCGCATACGGCGGCTGCTGGTCTTTGGCTGACAGCGGGTCGGCGAGCTGCGCGTCGTGGCCTTGCAGCGCGGCCAGCATCTCGGGCGTGCGCCGCACGATCCAGACCGGCTTGCCGCGCCACTCGACGATCTTGGTGCCGCCGGGCGGGATGTCGTCGATGGCCACCTCAACCGCACCCCCTGCCGCCTTGGCACGTTCGCTGGGTGCAAAGGTCGAGACGAAGGGCACGGCGGTGGCGGCGACGCCCACGCCGCCGGCTGCGGCGGTCAGAACCAACCAAGTGCGGCGGTCGGCGTCCATCGGCGGTGGCGGGGAGGTGAGGGTGGCGTCCATGGTCGCTTCCTTTTGGGGTGGTGGATGAACCGATCGGCGCTCAAGCCCATGTCGCTTGGCGGCATTGCTTGAGCGCCTGTCGGCGCAGGGGACGGGCTGGGTGCGCCCAGCACCAGCCGCTTCCCCAAGACGGTGATGAGCGGGTGGCGGATGGGTGGCTGGTGTTCGAGTGTTATACCCTAATGGGTATCAAGATGCGTGCCAGCCCGCGGGAAAGGTAATTCATGTGGCGTGACAGGGGCTTAGCTGATCGAGGGGGCAAGCCCTGCCAGGATAGCCTGTCAGTAAGCGCCACAACTGGCGGATGACTGCCACAATTGACAGTGCTGATGGGTCAAGGTTGCCAACACCAGTCGCCAGGCCACTGCTTGGCAGGGCGCCTGCTGGTGCGTCATCAGACCGACCACCCACCCCCATGAAGGAGATCCCGATGCCCAGCGTGCTGCCGGAACTGGTGTCCTACCTGGAGGGCTTGCCCGAACCGCATATCCTGTTCGACAAGCACTACCGGATCGTGGCGGCCAACGCGGCCTACCAGCGCGAGTACAGCCCCAAAGCGGGCGTGGTGGGCCGCACCTGCTACGAGGTGTCCCACCACTCGAGCGTGCCCTGCGATCAAGCCGGCGAGAGTTGTCCGCTGGCGCGTGCGGTCGAGTCGGGGCAGCGCGAACGTGTACTGCACTTGCACCACACGCCGGGCGGCGAGGTCTACGTCAACATCGAACTCGTCCCGTTGCGCGATGGCCGGGGCGAAACCGGCTACTTCATCGAGAAGATGGAGCGGCTGCGCGTGGCCGGCGGTGCGCCTGTCGCTAACGGCCTGATCGGACGCTCGCCGGCGTTTCAGCGGATGCTGGAACTGGTGGCGCGCGTGGGCCCGTCAGGCGCCAGCGTGCTGCTGCTGGGCGAGTCGGGCACTGGCAAAGAGTTGCTGGCGCGCGCCGTGCACGAGGCCAGCCCGCGCTCGGCGGCGTCGCTGGTGGTGGTGGACTGCGCCAGCCTGCCGGAGTCCTTGTTCGAGTCCGAGCTGTTCGGCCATGAGCGCGGCGCCTTCACCGGCGCCCATGCCTTCAAGCCCGGCTTGGTCGAAGTCGCTAGCGGCGGCACGCTGTTTCTCGATGAGGTGGGCGACATCCCGCTGAGCATGCAGGTCAAGCTGCTGCGCCTGCTGGAAAGCGGCACCTACCGGCGCGTCGGCGGCACCGAACTGCGGCGCTGTGATGTGCGGGTGGTGGCGGCTACGCACCGCGACCTGATGCTGATGGTGGCCGACGGGCGCTTTCGCGAGGATCTGTTCTACCGGCTCTCCACCTTTCCGATCCGGCTGCCGGCACTGCGCGAGCGCGCCGACGACATTCCGCTGCTGGCGACAGCGCTGCTGGCGCGTGTGGCACACGATCGCCAGCTCAGTCTGTCGCGCGAAGCCCTGGCACTGTTGTCCGGTTACCGCTTTCCGGGCAATGTGCGCGAGCTGCGCAATGTGCTGGAGCGCGCCGCACTGCTGACCGACGGTGCGACGATCGGCCGCGAACCCATCGCGCTGGCCTTGTCCGTGGCCGATGCGGTGCGACATCCGGCCACGGTGCCCGGGGCCGCCCTGGTGTCTGGTGCTGTGCAGGCGCCGCCTGGGCCCAAGCTGCGCGATGCCGAGCGGGAAGCTTTGACATCAGCCGTCAACGCGCATCAGGGCAGCCGCGCGGCGCTGGCCCGGCACCTGGGCATCAGCGAGCGCACGCTGTACCGCAAACTGCGCGAGTTGGACGGCGACGGCTGACCCAGTCGCCCCTGTTGCGGCCGGCCGGTCGGCCGGCATCGCGCGGTTGCCCTGCGCCGAGCGCAGGTTGCGCGCATCATCCGACGAGCGAATTCACTGCCCGGCGGCGCAGTTGGCCGATCTGCCGGTGGCCGATCTACCGGTGGCCGATGGCTGGCTGTGGCCGGTGCTTGCGCTTCTTGCCCCAGTTGTGCCTTCGCTCGATCCTGCCTGCCGTGTCGAGGATCATCGTCGGTGACCCCACTGCACGAAACAGCAGCAGAGCAGGTTGTTCACCCGGCTCAGTTTGGGATCGGCACAAGCCCAAAGGTGGTTCGTTTTTCGGTTGGCGCCAACACGTGTTGTCACGGTTGGTGCCGAGCGTCTTTCGTGAGCGAACCAAGCATTCGAAGGCGATGCAGTCGCTGCGTGACCCAAGGGGCTTGGGCCGGGCGTTGGCACCCGCGTCTTCAACAAAGCCCGCGACGAGACAGGGGGGCGCGGCAGCAACTTCGGGCAGCCGAAACTTGGGCGAGCTCGGCAGGTCCGGAAGGGCTGCGGAGGCTACAGTGGATACATGACGAAGCAACAACATTCGCGGATCAAGCTGAGGGGCCTCGACCCGGCACTGCTCGATGGACACACGGAGCTGAAGGGCGAGCTCGCGGGCTCGCACACGGTCCGCGGTCGCAGCGAGACGCGAATGTCTCCTGGAAGCCCGGAGGCATTGCGCTGTGCAACCGGGACAACGAGTCGCATCACGACCACACCGTGGCGGTTGGTGCTCAGTCGGGCAGGTTTTGCGGCCAAGGTGGATACCCAAAGTGGATACCCGGCCAAAGAAAAAGCCCCGTAAGTCGTTGACTTGCGGGGCTTCTGAGGGTTCTGGTGGCGCTTCAGGGATTCGAACCCCGGACCTGCGGATTATGATTCCGTCGCTCTAACCGACTGAGCTAAAGCGCCATGAGGCCGCGAGTATAGCGGCTGATTTCGCGTGCCCTCATTGCCGCTGCCAACCGACCCAAAAAATGTTCAGTTTCTTCAAGAAAAAAGCCGCACCAGCACCTGATCTTGCACCTGCACCTGCCGAGCCGCTGGAGCCCGAGGCGGCGCCGCAGGTTCTGCCTGACGCCGCGTTAGCCGACACCGCCGCACCCCTGGCCGAGCCGCCTGCACCGGCCCCTGCCGCTGAGCCCCAGGCCCGTGGCGGCTGGTGGAAGTCGGCGGTGAGCAAGCTGAGCGGCGCACCCGCGGTGGTGCCGCCCGCAATCGCGCCGCCAGCGCTGCCGTCCGTGGAGGACGGACCGGCGCCTGCCGAGGCGCCGGCGCCCGAGACGCCCGAGACGCCACCCGCCCTGGTGCAGACGCCGCCGCCGCTCCCCGCTGCGCCATGGCCTCCTGCCCCCGTCGCAGCGCCGCTGTCCAGCCCGGCAGCGCCAGCCGTGCAACCGGCGCCGCCGCGAAGTGCCCCTGTGCCGCTGCCGCCGCCGCCGCCGCAGCCGCAGCCGCCCGCGCCCGCCGCCCCTCGCCAGCGCTGGATCGACAAACTGCGCAACGGCCTGCGCAAGACCGGCAGCAGCATTGCCACGGTGTTCACCGGCACGCAGATCGACGATGCCTTGTACGAGGAACTGGAAGGCGCGCTGCTGATGGCCGATGCCGGCGTCAAGGCCACCGAGTTTCTGCTGCAGGATCTGAAACGCCGCGTCAAGGAGGCCAAGGCCACCGACCCGGCCCGCGTGAAGACCTTGCTGGGTGAAGCCCTGACCGATCTGCTGGCGCCGCTGGAGAAGCCGCTGGTGGTAGGTGAGTTCACGCCGACGGTGGTGATGGTGGTGGGCGTCAACGGCGCCGGCAAGACCACCAGCATCGGCAAGCTCACCCGCCACCTGGCCGATGCCGAGCAGACGGTGCTGCTGGCCGCTGCCGACACTTTCCGCGCCGCGGCGCGCGAGCAGTTGGCGGTGTGGGCCGACCGCAACCGGGTAGAGATCGTCAGCCAGGAAGGCGGTGATCCTGCGGCGGTGGCCTTCGATGCCGTCAACGCCGGCAAGGCGCGCGCGCGCGACGTGGTGATCGTCGATACCGCGGGACGCTTGCCCACGCAATTGCACCTGATGGAAGAGTTGAAGAAGATCAAGCGTGTGATCGCCAAAGCCGATACGGGCGCGCCGCATCAAGTGCTGCTGGTGGTCGATGGCAACACCGGCCAGAACGCGCTGACGCAGGTCAAGGCATTCGACGACGCGCTGGGGCTCACCGGCCTGATCGTCACCAAGCTCGACGGCACCGCCAAGGGCGGTGTGCTGGCGGCGATTGCGCGCGAGCGGCCGGTGCCGGTCTACTTCATTGGTGTCGGCGAGAAGCTCGAAGACCTGCAGACCTTCAGCGCGCGCGAATTCGCCCAGGCCTTGCTGAGCTGAGGCTGCGCCGCGTCAGGGCCTGCCGAAGCGGCAGGCGAGCAGGGCGACGAAGCCGTTGGTGCGGCCGATGCCGGCGTGGCTGACTCGCGCGTCAAGCAGGTTGCGGTCATGGCCGGGCGAAGCCTGCCAGCCGGCAAGCAAGGTCTCGGCGCGGCGGTAGCCCGATGCCAGATTTTCCACGCAGACCTGGCCGCCAGCCTGGCGAAAGCGCAGTTCAAAGCCGTCGTGGCTGAGCCGCTGGCGGCCGGCCATGGCCTGGCTTTGCACCTGCGCGATGGCCGTCAACGGGCCGTCTTCCTGCAGGGCTGGCAGGCCATGGGCCGTTCGGTGGCGGTTGACCAGTACCAGCAGCTGCGCTTCGAAGTCCGGCGCTGATCGGGCCGGGGGTGCAGATGCAGATGCAGATGCAGATGCAGGCGCAGACGCGGCCAAGGGCGGCAGCGTGGCCACATCCCCCTCCGCCTGCGCCAGCGGCGCCCGGCACAGCCCACCAAGCAGCAGCAGGCCTGCGACCAAGGCATGCCGGCGGGCGCGGTCGGGCGGGGGGAGGCGGCTCATCGTGCGAAGGATTGCACACACGGGATCACGGCGCGGCGTGCGGCAGTGGCATTTTGAGCGCGAAGTCTTCAGTCGGGCGCTGACCGGCCGATGGCAAGAGTGACGTGGTCGTGCCGTTTGACCCATCCGGGTCAGCGCTGGCGGGCACGCATCTGCCAGGTTCCAAAGCCGTGATCTCCACCACCACCCGCCCCGACCCGTCGTGCTGCCCAGACTGCGGCGCACAGCTGCGTCGTTCGCGTCGTCGGCCTGGCGACCCGTCAAGTTCCCGCTACCGCTGCATCCGTTGGTCTTGTGGTTGGCAAGGGCTGCCCGGGCTGATGTCGGCGCGCCGTCGCGCGGCAGTGGCCGGCTCCGCTGTTGTCCGGGCCGGCATGCAGCGGGTCCGTGCGTTGAACGGACCCGGGCGGCAACTGATGGTCGGCGCCACCGTGGTGCTGGCCTTGGCCTTGCCCGTGACGGTGTTGGTGCTGGCCGCCCTGGGTGCGCATGTCGGCAGCCAGGCGGCTTTGGGCGTGCCCGCTGGGCAGAGCCATGACGGCGCCCCGCTGCGTGGCGCATGGTTGCGGCCCGTGGCGCTGGGCGCTGGTGACGTTGCCGAGGCGCAGGCAGGCCCCTGGCTGCAGACCGCACAGGCCGCCAGCGGCACCAGCCCGGCGTCGGCCGCCGGACTGAGCTTGCGCTGGGGCTGCGCCTGGGGCGACCCAGGCCGCAACCCCTATCGCGGCAGCACCGAACAGGCGCTGCAGGCCGCCGGCTTGCCGGCCGAGGTGGTCGCTGACATCGCGGCGCAGCGCGCGGCTGGCCGTTCCAGTGAGCGGCTGCTGATCCAGCTTGGCAGCATCCAGACGGTGAGCGGTGATCGAACCTTCGATCCGCGACGTTTCGACATGAGTTTCGGCATGACGATGTGCCGCAACGCGCGGGTGAACTTTGCACCCGGCCATGTCGAACAGGCCGACCTCTACGAAGCCACTGACGCCCAGGGCCGGCCGCATGTGGTGATGGTGCCCGATATCTGTGGCAACGTGAGCGTGCTGCATGAAGGCGGCGAGTTGGGCCTGGTGGCCGGTGTAGCGATGAGCCTGGCCGCGCGCGGTGCGGCGTTGGGTCAGTTGGCTGAAGCCTTGATCGAGCCGTCGCCCGAGCGTGCTGCGTCGGTTGCCACCGAGGATCAGAGCCCCGGCGGCAGCGGGATGCCATCGACCCACAAGCAGGCGACTGCGGCATCAGGCCGGCATGCGGGCTCTGGACAGGTCGCCGCGGGGCAAACGGTCGGCAGCCGGCCGGGCCCTGCCGGTCAGGCCGGGTCCTGGGGCGGCGGATCGTCGGTGCCCTTCAGCCCGCCGGCGACGACCAATGCACCGTGGCCCAGCCGTGTGGTGGCGGCGGTGCTGAGCAAAGCTGCCGAGCAGCTGACCGATGGCAGCGAGCTGTTGCGCCCGGAAAGTCGACCGAAGCGTCCTCCTCAAGAGGGTGACACCTTGGCCAAGACACCCCTGCCGGTTCGATCGGTCAGTGCGGTCAGCCCGCCGGTACACCAGGTTGCCGAGCCCGCCACCCTGCCCAGCGTGCTGTTGGCCCTGGGGCTGGCGGCGCTGGTGATGCGCTGGCGACGCCGGCGCTGAAGCCAGCGCCACATCCGCCGCGGAACCGGTTACTCCGGGCCACCACAGAGAATCAATTCAGTCTGGCATGACGCCAGAACGGCACCATGGTTGACCGCCCCACAGCCCACAAGCAGACGCCGCGGAACCGGCTTAGCCGGTCCGCCAGAGGGGCTCAATTAAGTCTGGCATGGCACCAAACCGGCACTTAGCTTTACTGTCGCCACGGCCAACAAGCAGCCGCCGCGGAACCGGCTCCGCCGGGCCGCCAGCGGCCGCCCCCTCGGGGGGAGCGCCGCAGGCGCTTCGGGGGGAGCCAATCTACCCCGGCATGCCCTTCATGCCGCCCATGCGCTTCATCATCTTCATCAGGCCGCCGCCCTTCATCTTCTTCATCATGTCCTGCATCTGCTCGAATTGCTTGAGCATGCGGTTGACCTCCTGAACCTGAACACCCGCGCCGGCGGCGATGCGGCGCTTGCGGCTGGCCTTGAGCAATTCGGGCTTGCGGCGCTCCAGCGGCGTCATCGACAGGATGATGCCTTCCATGCGCTTGACGTCGCGCTCGGCTTTGCCCATGTCGACGTTGCCGGCCTTGGCACTGAGCTGGCTGGGCAGCTTGTCCATCAGCCCTGCCAGCCCGCCCATGTTCTTCATCTGAGAGATCTGGGACAGGAAGTCGCTGAGGTCGAAGCCGCCCGACTTGACCTTGTCGGCCAGCTTCTGCGCCACGCCCAGGTCAACGTTCTGCTGCACCTGCTCGACCAGCGCCAGGATGTCGCCCATGCCCAGCACGCGGCCGGCATGGCGTTCGGCGTCGAACACCTCCAGTCCGTCGATCTTCTCGGAGACGCCGGCAAACTTGATCGGCGCGCCGGTGATCTGGCGCACCGAGAGCGCCGCGCCGCCGCGCGAATCGCCGTCGAGCTTGGTCAGCACGATGCCGGTCAGCGGCAGCGCCTCCTTGAAGGCTTTGGCGGTGTTGATCGCGTCCTGACCCTGCATCGCGTCGACGACAAACAGCGTCTCGATCGGCTTCAGCGTGGCATGCAGATCGCGGATCTCGGCCATCAGGGCTTCATCGATCGCCAGCCGTCCGGCGGTATCGACCAGCAGCACGTCGAAGTAGTGCTTGCGGGCGTAGTCGATCGCCGCCAGCGCGATGTCATGCGGCTTCTGGTCGGGCGTCGATGGGAACCACTCGGCCCCGGCCTGGCGCGTCACCGTCTTCAGCTGCTCGATGGCGGCCGGGCGGTAGACGTCGGCCGAGACGGTGAGCACCTTCTTCTTGCGGCGTTCGATCAGGTACTTGGCCAGCTTGGCGGTGGTGGTGGTCTTGCCGGCGCCTTGCAGGCCGGCCATCAGAATCACCGCTGGCGGCTGGGTGGCCAGGTTCAGGTCGGCCACACCTTCGCCCATGGTGGCGGCGAGTTCCTTGTGCACCACGCTCACCAGCGCCTGGCCCGGATTGAGCGAACCGATCACTTCGGTGCCCAGCGCCTTCTCTTTGACGCGGGCGATGAAGTCGCGTACCACTGGAAGCGCGACGTCGGCCTCGAGCAAGGCCATGCGCACCTCGCGCAGCATGTCGGCGACGTTGCTGTCGGTGATGCGGGCCTGGCCACGCATCGTCTTGACGAGGCGTGACAGACGGTCGGAGAGGGTGGATGCCATGGGGTGGCGGGCACCGCGAGCGGGTGTCCGCGAAAGTACACTGTCCTGGATGATTCTATCGTTCGCCCCCACAGACAACCTGGGCGCCGCGCCGCTGGCGCTGGCGCTGGTGGCCATGCTGGCCTACGGCCTGGCCGGCTGGCCCGGCCGTGCTGAGTCGCGCCTGCCGGCACCGGCCCTGGTGGCAGGCTGGCTGCTGCATGCGCTGCTGCTCGGCCTGGACATCGGCGGCTGGGGCCGCGAACAAGCTGGCGCGCGGCTGGGTTTTGGCCCGGTGCTGTCGCTCACCGTCTGGCTGGTGCTGGCAGTGCACACGGTCGAGAGCCGCTTCGTGCCGCTGCCCGGCGTGCGACGTGTGCTGGCCTTGGCTGGCGCGCTGGGCGTGCTGCTGGCCTGGGCGTTCCCAGGTGAAGTGCGGCCCGCGCTCAACGCTTGGGCGCCAGTGCACTGGATGCTGGGCGTGGGCGCCTATGCGCTGTTTGGTGCCGCGGTGCTGCATGCCTGGATGCTGGATACCGCCGAGCGCCGACTGCGCCTGCCGGGCCGTGCTGCACAGGGGCCGGCGCAAGGCCCGATGGGTTTGCCGCTGCTGCGGCTGGAGCGGCTGACCTTCCGCTTTGTCGAGGCCGGCTTCGCGGTGCTGACCGGGGCTTTGGTGCTGGGCACCATCACGGCGGCACAGTGGCAGTGGAACCACAAGACGGTGTTTTCGCTGCTGGCCTGGATCGTGTTCGCGGCCCTGCTGGCCGGGCGCCACTGGCGCGGCTGGCGCGGCGTGCGGGCCACGCGCTGGCTGTATGTCGGTACCTTGCTGCTGCTGCTGGGTTATGTGGGCTCGCGCTTCGTGTTCGAGGTGCTGCTGGGTCGTGGTTCGGTCTGAGAGCGCCTGGCTCCGTTGACATGGGATTGCTCGTGAAATACCTGTTGGTGCTGTTGGTGGTGGCGATCGGCATCTGGAGCCTGCTGTCGCGGCTGCGGCGGCCAGACCGTGATGGCGCGGACGCCAAGCCGCGGCGCAAGCCGACCGGCGACAAGCCGGTGGAGATGCTGCGCTGCGCCCATTGCGGCCTGCATCTGGCGGCCACCGAGGCGGTGATCGAGAGCGGCCGGCCGTTCTGCAGCGAAGCACACCGGCGGCTGGGTCCGTCCACCGACACCACTGCATGAGCGATCCGGGCAATCGGCGGCAGGCCGATCGCCGGCGTGGTGATCGGCGCAGGCCACCCCTGAGCACGGACGAGCCACCGCTGGGCCTCTGGCGCGATCCGGCCGCCGCCGGGTCTCGCCGGCGCACCGACGACGCAGCCGTGCTGGCGGCCGATGCCGAATCGGCGGGCGATAGCCGCTTTCTGGCCCGCGAGGCGGTGCGTCTGGTGTCCACCGAGGGTGCTGCCTTGCCCCGCATCCTGCGCACTTATGTGGCGGCGCGGGCCGCGCTGTCATTGGTCCTGGTGCTGGTGCCCTGGTTGTCCGCGACTGGTGACAGCCGGGCGCAGGTGCTGCTGATCCTGATCTGCCTGGCCTATGCCAGCCAGGCCATTTCCTTGTGGCTGCTGCACGACAGTGGTGAGGTGGCGGCGCGGCCCGACCACCTGCAGCCGCGCCAGTGGCTGTGGACGATTGGCGTCGACTTGCTGGCCTTCATGCTGCTGCGTTTCCTGGATCCGGCGGGACCGTTGAACTACGCCGCGTTGCTGGTGTTGCCGGTGTTGATGTCGGGCGTGCTCAACCGGCGCCTGGTGGCATTGGCCACAGCGGCCGCTGTGTCGCTGCTGCTGCTGCTGGGGGTGGGGCCGGTGGCGCATCATGGCTTGGAGCAATGGCTGCTGCAGTTGTCGCAGGCCGGGCTGGCCGGCGCGGGCCTGTTCCTGATCGCCTTGTTGGCCAGCGAGTTGTCGCAGCGCCTGGCGCGCGAGGAACGCTCGGCGCGCAGCAGCCTGGAACTGGCGCGCCAGCAGACCCTGCTGAACCGGCTGGTGATCGAGGAGATGACCGAAGGCGTGCTGGTGGTTGATCGCCAGGGTGGTTTGCGGGCCATCAATCCGGCCGGTCGCCTGCTGTTGGGCGACGAAGGCGCGCTGCTGCCCGTGCCCAGCCCGCTGGGCGAGCAGCCCGCCCTGCGGCCTTTGTTCGAGGCGGTTCGGCAGGCCTATGGGCAGGGCAGCTGGCCGGCGTCGGCACGCGAGATGCTGCTCGAGCTGCCCGACGGCGAGCATCGCCAGCTGCAGGTGCGGGCGCGCTTCACCCGGCGCAGCGGCATTGGCGCCGACGGCACGCCGCCCGAGGACATCTGCGTGCTGTTTCTCGAAGACCTGCGCGTGGTGCAGGCCCGGGCGCGGCAGGACAAGCTGGCCGCGATGGGCCGGGTGTCGGCCGGCATCGCCCACGAGATCCGCAATCCGCTGGCGGCGATCTTGCAAGCCAATGCACTGCTGCTGGAAGATGGGTTGCCGTCGCCGCAGCACCAGCTGGCGCGCATCGTGGCCGATAACGCGCAGCGGCTCAAGCGCATCGTCGATGATGTGCTGGCGGTGGCGCCGGGCGGCAGCAGCCCGAGCGTCGCCTTGGATGCGACGGCCGAGGTGGCCCAGGTCTGCGACGACTGGCGACGCGCCGCTGCTGCCGAACTGGATACCGCGACCCGGCTGGTCTGCACCCTGCCCAGGGACGCGCTGCAGGTGCGATTTGATGCCGACCATCTGCGCCGCGTGCTGGTCAATCTGCTGGACAACGCGGCCCGCCATGCCAGTGCCGACGCCGGCGCCGTGGCCTTGGTGCTGGCCGCCGGGCCGGCCCCCGGCACGGTGAGGCTGTCAGTGGCCAGTGACGGCGAGCCCATCCCGCCTGAGGTCGAACGGCACTTGTTCGAACCCTTCTTCTCCACCCGCAGCCGCGGCAGCGGTCTCGGCCTGTATATTTGCCGCGAGTTGTGCGAGCGCCATGGTGCCAGCATTGAGTTCAGGCTCGGGCCGCCCAGCGCGCCGCATCGCAATCTTTTCCTGGTGGAGATGCGCATGGCCGAGCCGGCCTGATCGCCCCGAGCCGATTGCACATATGTCAGCGCCCAAGATGAACACGCCCCTCAGCCTGCTGGTAGTGGACGATGAGCCCGACCTGCGCACGCTCTACGAGCTGACCTTGTTGCGCGAGGGCTATGACGTCGACAGCGCGGGCTCGGTGGAGGAAGCCTGGGCCATGCTCACCGAACACAGCTACCACGCGATCATCACCGACATGCGGCTGCCCGATGGCAATGGCCTGGATCTGCTGCGCCGGCTGGACGCCGCCCAGCGACCGGAAAAGACCATCGTCATCACCGCCTATGGCTCGGCCGAGAACGCGGTCGAGGCCTTGAAGGCGGGTGCGTTCGACTACCTCACCAAGCCGGTGGACCTGCGCCAGTTCCGAAGTGTGGTGGCCTCGGCGATGGGCCTGGTGCCCGCTGCGCAGACCCTGCCGGCGCCGCGCAGCGTTGGCAGCCGTGGTGGCGGCTCGGCCAGGTCGCCTGCGGCCGCCGCTGGCAGTACGGCCGCCGGCAGTGCCGCCGCAGACGCAGCGGCTGCGCCCGCGGTCGCCGCTACGGCGATGTCCAAGCTGGCTGGATCGTCGGCGCCGATGCAGCAGGTGCGATCGCTGATCGAACGGGTGTCACGCGGCATGGCGCCGGTGATGGTGCAGGGTGAGTCCGGCACCGGCAAGGAATTGGTGGCGCGCGCGCTGCACGAGGTCAGCCCGCGCGCCAGCCAGCCCTTCATTGCGGTGAATTGCGGCGCCATTCCCGAACAGTTGCTGGAAGCCGAGTTCTTTGGTTACCGCAAGGGCGCTTTCACCGGCGCGGCCGAGGACAGGCTGGGCTTCTTCCAATCGGCGCAGGGCGGCACCTTATTCCTCGACGAGATCGGCGATCTGCCGCTGGCCATGCAGAGCAAACTGCTGCGCGCGATCCAGGAGCGCTCGGTGCGGCAGATCGGCGCGGTGACCGAGCAGCCGGTGAATGTGCGCATCGTCAGCGCCACCCACAAGGATCTGGCGGTCGAGGTGCACGAGGGTCGCTTTCGTCAGGACTTGTACTACCGGTTGAACGTGATCCAGTTGCGCATACCGCCGCTGCGCGAGCGCCTGGATGACCTGGCGCCGATCTGCAGCGCCGTGCTGGCACGCATTGCCCGGGAAGCCGGCGTTTCGCCGGCGCCGCGGTTGGCCGCCGATGCGATGGACTGTCTGGCGCGCTACGCATTCCCCGGCAATGTGCGCGAGTTGGAGAACCTGCTGCACCGCGCCGTCACGCTGGCCACCGGCGAAGAGATCACCCGCGACGACCTGGGTCTGGGCGAAGACGCTTTTGCCGACAGCGAATGGCAGACGCCGGATGAGCCGCCGGTGGTGGTAGTGGTGCCGGCAGCGGGCAGCCAGCCGCTGCCCAAGGATCTGGTGCAGCACCTCGATGCGGTAGAGCGCGACATCATCGTCCGCGCCCTCGAGCGGCACCGTTTCAATCGCACGGCGGCGGGCAGCAGCCTGGGCCTGACCTTGCGCCAGATGCGCTACCGCATGGCGCGGCTGGGCATCCAGGTGGCTGAGCAGGGCATCGAGTGACGGCGCCGCTGGTCTGACCATGGGCGCGGCAACGGCAGGCAGCGCCGCACGGACCCGGCCGGCGCGCTGGTACCGCGGCTGGTGGTCGGGCGCCCAGGCGCACCGCTCGCCCAATCATGGGCCCCGCCCACCTGGGGCTTCGGTTGATCTGGTGGTGCTGCACTCGATCAGCCTGCCGCCAGGCGAGTTCGGCGGCGGCCAGATCGAGCAGCTGTTCACCAATCGGCTGGACTGGTCGGCGCACCCGTACTTCGACCTGATCCGGGGCTTGCAGGTGTCAGCACATTTTTTGGTGCAGCGCGACGGGCGGACGCAGCAGTTTGTCTCCTGCGACCGACGGGCCTGGCATGCCGGCGCGTCGGCGTGGCAAGGGCGCGACAACTGCAATGATTTCTCGATTGGCATCGAACTTGAGGGGCTGGAAGGCGGGCGCTTCGAGCCGGCGCAGTACGCCGCACTGCTGCCGCTGTTGCAGGCCTTGGCACGGCGCTATCCGCTGCAGGCCATCACCGGTCACGAGCACATCGCGCCGGGGCGCAAGCAGGATCCGGGGCCCGGCTTCGACTGGCTGGCCTTGGGGCGGCTGGCCGGCTTTCCGGGGATGTTGGGCATCGACGCCTGAGCGCGTTGCCGGCGGTGCCCGCCGTCTGACAGCCCCTACGGGAAAGCACGCTACCGGTAGTGCTTGAAGCGTCGACCGACCCTAGATATAGTGGCCCTGTGTTATTCTTTCACCCTGCCCATCAAGGCTATCCGGCCGCTGAGGCGGCCGCCGCCACGGCTCCCGCCATCCGCTGACCTCCCTCTTCTATACCGCCCGTCGCCTGCCCTCTGGCAGTCGAGAAGCTACACGCTGCAGGGGGGTGCGGCACCAGGCCAGCCCATGCCGGGCCATCTGACTTCCAGCGTCCAGCGGCAGCCGCCGGCGCTTCGCTCATTGAACCCATTGTTACCGCGGCCCAAGGGTCGCCATTCATCCGAGGGAAACCCATGCAAACCAACGTCACCAGCAGCCCAGCCACCAGGATCTCACCGCGCCTGCCTACCGAGGCCGGCGCGCCAGCGTCGGCCTATGCCGGCTACCAGATCATTCGGCGCAATGGCTCGGTGGTGTCGTTCGAGCCCAACAAAATCGCCGTTGCGCTGATGAAGGCTTTCCTGGCGGTGCACGGCACGCAAGGTGCCGCCTCGGCCAGCGTGCGCGAGACGGTGGACGCGCTGACCGAGAGCGTGGTGCGCGCGCTGCTGCGGTCGCGCCCGGGAGGTGGCACTTTCCACATCGAGGACGTGCAAGACCAGGTGGAACTCGGTCTGATGCGCGGCAGCCACCATGAGGTGGCGCGCGCCTATGTGCTGTACCGCGAGCGCCGCACCCAGGAGCGCGCCCGCCAGGTGCAGGCCGCGGCGCCGCAGGAGCCGCTGCTGCATGTCACCGACCGCGGTCAGCGCGTGCCGATGGACGGCGCGGCGCTGGCTACCTTGATCGAATCGGCCTGCGAAGGCCTGGGCGCCGACGTGCGTGCCGAACCCATCCTGGCCGAGACCCGCCGCAACCTCTACGACGGCGTGCCGATCGACGAGGTGCACAAGGCCAGCATCCTGGCCGCGCGCACGCTGATCGAGAAGGAGCCGGCCTACACCCGCGCCACGGCGCGGCTGCTGCTGCACACCATCCGCAAGGAGATCCTGGGCGAGGAGGTGACGCAGGCGCAAATGGCCGAACGTTATGCCGAGTACTTCCCGCAGTTCATCAAGAAGGGCGTGGCCGCCGAGCTGCTGGACCCGAAGCTGGCGCAGTTCGACCTCGCCCGCCTGAGCGCGGCGCTGAAGGCCGAGCGCGACTTCCAGTTCGACTACCTTGGCTTGCAGACGCTGTTTGACCGCTACTTCCTGCACATCGACGAGCAGCGCATCGAGATGCCGCAGGCTTTCTTCATGCGTGTGGCGATGGGCTTGGCGCTGGGCGAGATCGACCGCGAGGCGCGCGCCATCGAGTTCTACGATGTGCTGTCGAGCTTCGACTTCATGTCGAGCACGCCCACGCTGTTCAACGCCGGCTCGCTGCGCTCGCAGCTGTCGAGTTGCTACCTGACCACGGTGGCCGATGACCTCGAAGGCATCTACGAGGCGCTGAAGGAAAACGCGCTGCTCAGCAAGTTTGCCGGCGGCCTGGGCAACGACTGGACGCGCGTGCGCGCTTTGGGCAGCTACATCAAGGGCACCAACGGCAAGAGCCAGGGCGTGGTGCCGTTCCTGAAGGTGGTCAACGACACCGCGGTGGCGGTCAACCAGGGCGGCAAGCGCAAGGGTGCGGTCTGCGCCTATCTGGAAACCTGGCACCTCGACATCGAAGAGTTCCTCGAGCTGCGCAAGAACACCGGCGACGACCGCCGGCGCACGCACGACATGAATACCGCCAACTGGATCCCCGACCTGTTCATGCGCCGGGTGCTCGAAGGCGGCCAATGGACGCTGTTTTCGCCGTCCAACACACCTGACCTGCACGACTTGTTCGGCGCCGACTTCGAGCGCGCGTATGTGGCCTACGAGGACAAGGCCGACCGGGGCGAGATCAAGCTGCACAAGCGCCTGCCGGCCAAGGACCTGTGGCGCAAGATGCTGACCATGCTGTTCGAGACCGGCCACCCCTGGGTGACCTTCAAGGACGCCTGCAATGTGCGCAGCCCGCAGCAGCATGTGGGCGTGGTGCATTCATCGAACCTGTGTACCGAGATCACACTGAACACCAGCGACACCGAGATCGCAGTCTGCAACCTGGGCTCGATCAACCTGGTTCAGCACCTGAAAGACGGCCAGGTCGATCAGGTCAAGCTGAAGAAGACCGTGGCCACGGCCATGCGCATGCTCGACAACGTCATCGACATCAACTACTACGCGGTAAAGAAGGCGCGCGACAGCAACCTGCGCCACCGCCCGGTGGGCCTGGGCCTGATGGGCTTCCAGGACGCGCTGTATGAGCTCCGCGTGCCCTATGCCTCGCAGGCGGCGGTGGAGTTTGCCGACCGTTCGATGGAGGCCATCTGCTACCACGCCTATTGGGCCAGCACCGAGCTGGCCGAGGAGCGCGGCCGCTACTCCAGCTACCGCGGCAGCCTGTGGGATCGCGGCATCCTGCCGATCGACTCGCTCGACCTGCTGGCTGAAGCCCGTGGCGGCTATGTCGAGGTGGACCGTTCAGTGGTGATGGACTGGGACGCGCTGCGCGGCCGCATCGCCGCCCATGGCATGCGCAACAGCAACTGCGTGGCCATAGCCCCTACCGCCACCATCAGCAACATCATCGGCGTCGATGCGTCGATCGAGCCCTGCTTCGGCAACATCTCGGTCAAGAGCAACCTGTCGGGCGAGTTCACCGTTGTCAACGAGTACCTGGTGCGAGACCTCAAGCGCCTGGGCCTGTGGGATGACGTGATGGTGATGGACCTCAAGCACTTCGACGGCAGCCTGCGGCGCATCGACCGCGTGCCCGAGGACATCAAGGCGCTGTACGCCACGGCCTTCGAGGTCGATGCCACCTGGCTGGTGGAGGCCGCAGCGCGTCGCCAGAAGTGGATCGACCAGGCGCAGAGCCTGAACATCTACATGGCCGGCGCCTCGGGCAAGAAGCTCGACGACACCTACAAGCTGGCCTGGCTGCGCGGCCTGAAGACCACCTACTACCTGCGCACCATGGGTGCCACGGCGGCCGAGAAGTCCACCGTGGCGGCGGGCGCGATGAATGCAGTCTCCAGCGGCGGTGGCGCCTCTGCGGTGGATGCGGCGGCGGCGCAAGCCCAATCCGCAATCGACGCGACTCCGGCCACCGATGTGAAGTTCTGCTCGATCGACAACCCCGACTGCGAAGCCTGCCAGTGAGGCTTTGACGCGCGCTTCAAACCAGACACACGCTTGCACGATGCAAGGTCACCACAACATGACCGTTGCAGCGTCAAGAAGTGCTTGGTGATTGAACGCAACACTCTGATAATTCGAAGCCATAGGAAGCACACACATGCTGGTCTGGGAAGACGACGTCAAGCTCCCCTCGACGACACCAACGAAGCCCTCTTCGCCGCAAGCCTCAAGCACGCTGCGGCCGGTGTCCCCGTCACCTCTCACACAGCTGCAGCCGGTCGTTCCGGCCGCGGCGCTGGCACCCGTGATGGCCGCTGCTGCAGCACTGCTCAAGCAGCCTGCGGCGGCCGCCAGCGGTACTGCTGAAGCGCCAGCAGCGCGGCGCGTCAATGTGGCCGAGAAGCGCATCATCAACGGCCAGACCGACGTCAATCAGTTGGTGCCGTTCAAGTACAAGTGGGCCTGGGAGAAATACCTCGCAAGCTGCTCGAACCACTGGATGCCACAGGAGGTCAACATGTCGCGCGACATCGCGACCTGGAAGGATCCCAACGGCCTGACCGACGACGAGCGCCGCATCATCAAGCGCAACCTCGGATTCTTCGTCACCGCTGATTCGCTGGCCGCCAACAACATCGTGCTGGGCACCTACCGCCACATCACGGCGCCCGAGTGCCGGCAGTTCTTGCTGCGCCAGGCCTTCGAGGAGGCGATCCACACCCACGCCTACCAGTACATCGTCGAGTCGTTGGGCCTGGACGAATCGGAGATCTTCAACGCCTACAACGAGGTGCAGTCGATCCGCGACAAGGACCAGTTCCTGATCCCGTTCATCAACGCGATCATGGACCCGAACTTCAAGACCGGCACCCAGGAGAACGACCAGACACTGCTGCGTTCGCTGATCGTCTTTGCCTGCCTGATGGAGGGCATGTTCTTCTACGTCGGCTTCACGCAGATCCTCGCGATGGGCCGTCAGAACAAGATGACCGGCGCTGCCGAGCAGTACCAGTACATCCTGCGCGACGAGTCGATGCATTGCAACTTCGGCATCGACCTGATCAACCAGATCAAGGCCGAGAACCCCATGCTCTGGACCGCGGCCTTCAAGGACGAGATCAAGGCGCTGTTCGTGAAGGCGGTCGATCTGGAGTACCGCTATGCCGAAGACACCATGCCGCGCGGCGTGCTGGGCCTGAATGCATCGATGTTCAAGGGCTACCTGCGTTACATCGCCAACCGGCGGGCGACGCAGATCGGCCTGGAGGCGCTCTTCCCGAACGAGGAAAACCCGTTCCCCTGGATGAGCGAAATGATCGACCTGAAGAAGGAACGTAATTTCTTTGAGACCCGTGTCATCGAGTACCAAACCGGTGGCGCACTGAACTGGGACTGATGCCGTCGGCACGCAGGTGCCGGGCAGCCGTTTCAGCAGCAGATCAAGATCCGCGTCGATGTGATCGCCGTCATCAGAAACGGCAAGACATGGCGCATCCCCGTTCATCGGGCGGATGGTTCGGTCCACCAGGGCCTGGCCATTGGCTCGATGAATCGCCACGCCGCTAGACCGGAATGGCGTCTTTCGTCAATTGATCAAGGAGATTGTCATGGCAACTGCGAAGAAGGCCGCTCCGGCCGCGAAACCGATGCCGAAGAAGGCTGCATCAGCGAAGAAGGCTGCACCGGCGAAGAAGGCCGCACCGGCGAAGAAGGCTGCACCGGCGAAGAAGGCCGCACCGGCGAAGAAGGCCGCACCGGCGAAGAAGGCCGCACCGGCGAAGAAGGCCGCACCGGCGAAGAAGGCTGCACCGGCGAAGAAGGCCGCATCGGCGAATAAGGCCGCACCGGCGAAGAAAGCCGCACCGGCGAAGAAGTCGGCACCGGCGAAGAAGGCTGGGGCCAAGAAGGCGGCGGCCAAGAAGGCGCCGGCTTTGCCGCCTGCACCGGCCCCTGCGGCCAAGACGGCGCTCAGCCCTGCAGCGGCCTGGCCGTTCCCGACGGGCAACAAGCCCTGATC